>NZ_JBNCAT010000049.1:0-14683 GCF_049808495.1 Acinetobacter sp. G11 | reverse complement strand
TAGTTCATGATGCAACTTTGACTTTGGTCGGTCGGAAGCAAAATGCTAGCTCATCTTGCTTCCTTCCAATAATTTAATCTCTGTTGCACTTCATTTGAGAATCTAAGTTTTATAAGAATTCTGTTGGACAACATTAAATATTTTTGTAGACTTTTTAATCAATTTATAAGAATATAAATGCTTCAAATAAGCAATGAAAATAATTTAATATATTGCTAAAAAAACGACTTTAAAACAGACTTAAGAAATTTAAAATTATTTTAATTAAAACAATAGATTAGGGGTTTTTGACCATGACAAGTAAGTACAGTAAATTTTTTTCCGCAGCATCTGAATTTAATTTAGATAATTTTCCATACTACTGGATTACTCAAGTACATTCTCAATATGTGCAGAATGTGGATCATGCATTAAAAAAATACGGTTTAGACAATTCTCGTCGGCGTATCTTGTTAGCTTTAAAATCAAAGCCCAATGCGAGTGTATCCGACTTATCCGATATGTTGATTTTCAAGATGTCGACGACGACCAAAATTATTTACCGTTTAAAAGATGAAGGCTTGGTAAATACTTATTGTTGTGAAGAGGATGCGCGAATTACCCGTGTCGTTTTAACTCATATGGGCGAGCAAATGGTGGAAAAAATTAACGATCTGAGTCATATCGTTTTAGATCAGTCTTTTGAAGGTTTGACGCCGCTGCAAATTGAAAAAATGTTGGACAGCCTTAAACTTATTTTCAGAAATTTGGCTCATTAATTTTAATCTTATCAATTTAATATCATCAAGAAAGCGTGGATGTCGTATCCACGCGTTCTTTTTCTTGTCGGCTTTGCTCTTTTAAATTAAAAATCATACTTTGATGCACTTTAATTTAAGCCTAGGCATCTCGCTATAGCAGCTTAGCTGGGGAAAATCCGTTCTCCCATTAAAAGAAGCCAGATATCAAGTATCACAATAACGGCTTATAAAAAATGCTGGGTTTGCTTGAAAGTGGAATAGGTGGGGTAGCTGGCATTTGTTTAGGTTTTAGCCGTATCCATCATCTGACTTTTAACATATACATTCTGAAAAAATTTTCAATTTTCATAAACTGATGAAGTTTAAGCACAAATTTAAAATAGCCTAAGCATGCTAAACATTCACTTTTAAAAAGCCTATAATTTATTTAACCTGTTTTTAATATTATCGAAAAAATGACCCCTGCTTGCAAAGTTTTAAAATCAAATAAAATTGAATTCTCTATCCACGAATATGAACACGATGCCAATGCCAAAAGTTTTGGTCTGGAAGCAGCCGAAAAACTCGGTTTGAGTGTTGAAGAAGTTTTTAAAACGCTGTTGGTGACGGATGACAAGAACTATTTTGTCGCGGTATTACCGGTAAATCACCAATTGAATTTAAAGAAAGTCGCGGCAGCAGTCGGCTGTAAAAAACTGCAAATGGCCGATCCGAAAAATGCGGAACGCTTGACTGGCTATCTGGTCGGAGGAATTAGCCCGGTTGGACAGAAGAAACGCTTAAAAACAGTGATCGATGCTACGGCACAAAACTTGCCAAAAATATATGTCAGCGGTGGAAAAAGAGGCCTGGATATTGGCCTGAAACCGCAAGATTTAGCGCAGGTTTTGGGTGCACAGTTTGCAGATGTGCTGGATTGCTAAAATATCAAATGAAGTGATTCTGATTAGCCCTAAAGAAATTTAGGGCTTTTTTTTGTGCAAGTTTTGGTGATTGGCGGTACTGACAAAACCCAGCAAGATGCGATTAAATAGGGTTTTGCTTACCCATACTGAACTTATGGCCAAGGCTCTGATCTGAAAGGTACTATCACATCTTAAAAACACCCGCATAGATTGCCTCTAATTGCTTGTAAATGTAGACCTGTATTAGGAATTAAAAATAAACAATGGATAAAAATAACAAAATCTTTATTGCAGCAAGTCTAGCCAATGTGGCAAGTTTTTCAATGATTTTACCTTTGCTGGCACCTCGGGTTCGCCAATTAAAGCTGTCGGAATTGCAAGGCGGTGCCATGGTATCGGGTGGGGCCTTACTGATGGCGATTGCGGCAATTTATATTTCTAAAAATCAAAATAAATTTTCGATATACCAGTTGCTTAGTCTTGGCTTTATGGGTATGACCATGACCTGGGGCATTTTTACTGTCGTGCTGTTTTATGGCCTGTGGGTTCAGGTCTCGTTAATCAGTCTGTTTGGCTTGCTCATGGCGGAGCGTGCAGGAACAGGGGGATTTATGGCTATGCCGCAAATTGCGCTACAAACCTATGTGATGACCCGTTATACCAATGAACAGCAACGCAGCCAGACCATGTCAACATTTGGTGCCTTAAATAGTGTAGGGGTAATCGTCGGGCCTTTTTTAACAACTTTACTATTGGCATGGGGCATCTTGGCGCCTTTATGGGCTGCGATTATCATTTTAAGCTTAATTAGTCTGGTGATTGTGTTTGGATATGAGCGAAACAGCTCATTGCAATCTTCAAAGCAGGACCCTGAGCTTTGGAAACCCGTCGCGATTTGGACTTTTCCATGCAGCAATGTTTTGTCTGGCTGCTGCTTGGTTTTAGTCTCTATTTGGCAATTGTGACAGTGAATCTGACGGCTGGTTTTTATATACAGGATCATTTTCACATGAGCATTGCACAAAGTGCCGTGTACTTTTCCCAGTGTTCTTTAATTGTCGGTATTGCCTTAGTGATTATCAAAGCCTGATTTCTAAGTATCTGCAATGGTCCGTTTATCGCCTGTTATGGGTGGGCCTGCTGTGCATGACCGCAGGACTGCTCATTTCTGTACTGACCGAGCATATCCGTATTTTTCAGTACAGTTATATTCTTTATGGAATTGCAGTGGCATGCCTAATTCCTGCTTTTACCACCGGAGCGGCACAAAATGCACCGAAAACCCTGCAAGCCAAGGTTGCCAGCTGGTGTACTGCAACCCAAGCCTTAAGTTTTGTTTTAGGCCCGATAGTGAGCACCGGCCTGTATCAGTGGCATAAAAGTTATCCCTATTATTTTTTGCTGTGCTTAATGCTGGGTTTAATGATCTATTTTTCAATGCAAGTATTGCTGCAGGAAAAGAAAAATATCATTGAATCATGAGAATATAACAGATGGCTAAAAATTTATCGGGCTGATCTCGAAGAGAGGAATATATAGGGCTATTGGTCTGTAAAAAATAGCCGTTCGCAGTAGAAGGTGCTGAAAGAGCTGAATAAATTTCAGCACAGGCTGAATATTGTTAAACCAATACTTTAATCAATTGCATCAAATTCATGGTTAAATAACGTAATTGAATTTAATGTGAATTTTACGTGTTTCTGAAACCCTCTATGCCGGTCGTGCCTACGCTTGCACAGGACTATCCTGCGTGGCATAAAGGGCGCACGGATTATTCACTCTGGTATCTGGAAATACAGCAGCCCGAATTGCTGCATTATTTACATCATCTCCGTCAGCACTTTTCCGACTTGCTGTACGCGCCAAATACGCGCCAGTTTCATATCACCTTATTTATTTGCGGATTTTTGACTGCCCACCCCCAGGCTTGGGATGACGATTTTAGCCATCAGCAATTACAGCAGCAGATTGAAATTTTAAGGCCGCAACAAAGATCTTCATTTAAACTGAAGTCCGGACGCTTAAATAGTTTTGAAAGTGCACTTTTTATTGAAATTGAGGATATTGAAGGAAGCCTGGCCGAGATCCGTCAACAGTTATATGCCTGTTCAGAAGAGGTTGCACCCTTACAATATTGTCCGCATATCACTTTGGGTTTATATAAAGATACTATCAATAGTGATGCAGTTTTTGAGCGCATGCAACATATTTCACAGCAGCAATTTGAATTTCAGAACCGGCAATTAACATTTGGAACCTATCATGCACAAACGTTGCAAGGGCCATTAACACCGTACCATCAATTTATTTTGGGTGATGCATGATCCAACTCATTTTAGGCGGCGCCCGTTCTGGCAAAAGTCGTCTGGCAGAACAAACTGCCCAAGATTCAGGCCTGGCTGTAACTTACATTGCAACGGCCCAGGCTTTAGACACAGAAATGCAGCAGCGAATTGCCCATCATCAGATGCAGCGTCCTGCCGATTGGCAGCTGGTTGAAGAACCTTACTTACTGGCGGAGCGATTACAGCAAATTGATGCAGCCAATCAGCTGATCCTGGTCGATTGCCTGACGCTATGGATGAGCAATCTATTGATGCATGAAGATAAAACTCTGCAAGCGACCGAATGTCAAAAGTTACTCGATGTGCTGCCAGGCTTACAATCACAAATCATTCTGGTAAGCAATGAAACCGGATTGGGCGTTGTTCCCATGGGCGAGATCAGCCGCAAGTTTGTGGATGAATCCGGGCGTTTACATCAACAGCTAGGCCAGATTGCCGACAAGGTGGTTTTTTGTGTGGCCGGTTTCCCAATGATTTTAAAAGGAGAGAAATAATGAACTGGTGGTTAGATGCGTGTAAAACGCCAAGTGCAGAAGCCAGGCTTCAGGCTGCAGAGCGTCAATTACAGCTCACCAAGCCGACCGGTTCACTGTCTGAACTGGAAAATGTAGCGATTCAACTGGCCAGTTTGCAGAATAATCCACGTCCCAATATTGATCATCCATGGATTACTATTTTTGCCGGTGACCATGGGGTGATGGAAGAAAACATTTCAGCCTATCCGCAAGCGGTAACCCGGCAGATGCTGCAAAATTTTACCGGTGGCGGTGCGTGCATTAGCGTGATTGCCAAAGAATACAATGCCAAACTGCAAGTCATTGACTGTGGTTCTGTTGGAGATGCCTATGAATATGCAGGAGTAGAACGACATTGCATTATCCCGGGTACGGCCAACTTCGCCAAACAACCGGCCATGACCGAAGCGCAATGTGCTGAAACCATGCTGCTGGGAGCAAAAAGTGTAGAGCAAGCCGTTGCGTCTGGGGCTTCTATTTATGTGGCTGGGGAAATGGGCATTGGCAATACCTGTTCTGCTTCAGCCGTTGCCTGTTTCTTGCTGAATGAGCCTGCCGAGCAATTGACCGGCGTGGGTACCGGCATTCGTGAAGAACAGCTCAATCACAAAAAAAATGTCATTAACCAGGCGATAGCATTGCACAAAGAATATGTAGGCGATGATGCATTTAAAGCCTTGTGCGCCGTGGGTGGCCTGGAAGTGGCTGCAATGGTCGGTGCTTATATTCGCTGCGCACAGCTGGGTTTGCCTATGGTGGTCGATGGCTTTATTACTACGGCATCTGCATTGGTAGCCGTACGCTTAAATCCGGCCGTACGTGAATGGATGCTGTTTGGTCACCAATCGGCTGAATATGGGCATCAGCGTTTATTGCAGGAACTGAATGCCAATCCGTTGCTGAAGCTGAATTTACGTTTAGGCGAAGGCAGTGGTGCCGGGGCAGCTTTAGGAATCATCAAGTTAGCATGCAGCCTGCATAACAATATGGCGACTTTTGCTGAAGCAGCAGTGATAGGCGATAAGGTTTAAGCGGCAGTGCTTTAGGAAAATTGAAGATGTACAGGATTGATCTACTGCGTCATGGTGAAACCGAGCTGAGCCATACTTTGCGTGGCTCGACTGATGATGCCCTGACGGATTCAGGCTGGCAGCAAATGCGCCACACGGTAGATCAGTTCTTAAAAAATAATTCACCTAACCCCTGGGATATTGTGTTTAGTTCGCCTTTGCAGCGCTGCGCTTTATTTGCAGATGAAATTGCCAGCAATTTAAGGCTTGAACTTATACTGGATCGAAATTTACAGGAAATGCATTTTGGCGATTGGGAAGGGATTTCTACGAAAGAGATCTATGAAAAGCAGCCGGAGGCATTGGTGCAGTTCTGGGAAACGCCAACCCGATTTAGTCCACCCAATGCAGAAACCATGCAGCAGTTTCAGCAGCGTATATTAAATGCGCTGCAACAGATTCAAGGTTCCATGCAGCAAAATCAATTTGTACATGCAATGGTAGTTACGCATGGCGGTGTGATTAAACTGTTAAAATGTCTGGCATTACAGCAACCCCTAGATAATATTTTAAAAATGTCTGCCGAATTGGGGCAATTCAATCATTTTATTTTGCATGATGATTTAAGCCTTGAATATGTGGAGCAATCCGGATGACGCCATTTTTTATTGCGCTGCAATTTTTAACCACATTTCCGGTTCAATTAAAACAGATGCCGAGCAAACAGCAAAATGCTCAATCTTTGCTGTTTTATCCTGTAATTGGGCTGATAATTGGACTGATTTTATTTGCACTTGCCCATCTTTTACAGGCGATTCCCGTCATTTTATTGAGCAGCTTAATTTTAGTACTGTGGATCTGGCTGACTGGTGGGTTGCATCTGGATGGCCTGGCAGATACGGCCGATGCCTGGGTTGGCGGATTTGGTGATGCTGAACGTACTTTAAGCATTATGAAAGATCCAAGCTGCGGACCCATTGGCGTGCTCAGCTTGATTATTCTGTGCCTGCTGAAATGGTCTGCGCTGTATATATTATTGCAGCAGCACTTATATTCAGCCCTGATTTTATTTCCGCTATTGGGTCGTTTAGCGCCGTTATTTTTATTTTTAACCACCCATTATGTGCGCGAAAAAGGTTTAGGGTCTGCAATTGCAGAATGTATTCCGAAAACTGCCGCCCTTATTGTATGTGCATTAAGTTTGCTTGCATCGGTATATTGGGGATGGGCTGGCATCATGAGTGCCATAGTGATGACAGCTAGCCTGCTGTATTTAAGACACAAATTTATCCAGCGTATTGGTGGTATTACCGGTGATACGGTAGGGGCAAGTATTGAAATTTGCGAGGCGGTGAGTTTTTTGGGCTTCGTTGTAGCGAGTTTTTATTTAACCCTCACATGATTTGAAAATGGGAAGTGAGCAGCCTGATCATCTCGACAGCATCACTTCCGTATCATGGGCATTGTCATTTATAAATAAGTGACGACCATGGAAACAATTGCGGGTCCAAGCAGCACCATAAACACGCCTGAAAGAACCATGGTCAAGCATGCGACCACGCCTTCCTCACGATGACGCATAAACGCTTTACTGGTCCCAAACCCATGCGCTGCATTACCAAAAGATGCACCCTGAGCAAAACGTGAATTGAGTTTAAGTGCCAGTAGAAGCAGATCGCCCATGGCTACGCCGGCAATTCCGGTAATCATGGTAAATAAAATCACCAGTTCAACCGAACCGCCTATATGGGAAGTGAGTTCCATGGCAAAGGGCGTAGAAATAGAACGGGCCATTAAACTATAAGATGTGGCCTGGTCAAAATGAAATACTCTTGCCAGATAAAATGCGCTGATCACCCCGACAATCATGCCCACCACAATGCCTAAACCAATTGACAATGCATGTGCCTTAATGACTTGACGATATTCATAAATCGGAATGGCAAAGGCAATGGTCGCAGGTCCCAACATCCAGATCAGCCACTGATTTTCCAGCATATAGGTGTCGTAGGAAATATTGAAGGCCAGCATCAATATCATCAGGATAAAGGGCACAAAAATACCCGGTGCTAATAGCATATAGGGATATTTTTTATGCAGTTTTTTAGCCAGTACATAACAGATGAGTGTCCCGATAAAACATATAAACGCAGTCAGGTTCATGTTATTTCCCTTGTTCTAACAGGTGTCGGGATTGTGATTTATGCTTTAAACGGTCTTCCAGTTTAAAGCCGAAATATACGCTATAGGCGGTAGCCAGCATCACGCAGAAAGTGCCGATGACCACCGATAAAATCAGTTGCCAGCCTTGAGTTAAAAGCAGGTCTTTATATTTAATGATGCCAACCACACAGGGAATAAATAACAGCACCAGTTCACCGAGAATAAAATCTGAACCGGTTTTAATCCATTGCAGTTTAAACAGGCCGCTCAGCAAAGCCATGAACACCAGTAACAGGCCAATAACCCCAGCAGAAACCGGTAAATCAAGCGCTTGTTGAATGAGTGAGGAAAGCCACCAGATGAGGATCAGCAGGCTAAGCTGTAGCACAACCTGGGCAATATAAATTGGTTTAGAAGATCGTGAGGAAGTAGACATAATCAGCAAATATAAAAACTTGAAGTTATTTTAAATTTGACCCTGTGCTCATATTATGAATAATAAAAAAAAGATTATGCTTAAATGGAATAATAGGTGGATATCAAGAGTCTGACCATGTTCGTTAAAATTGTGCAATTGCAAAGTTTTACCCGAACAGCTGAGGAGATGTGCCTGACCCAACCCACCATCAGTAAGGCCATACATCACCTGGAACAGGAAATTGGGGTGGCTTTATTTCATAAGGGAGATGCCGGGCGTAAGCGTGAGGTTGCCTTAACCTATACCGGTGAACAGGTGTACCAGCATGCTTTGGTCATACTGGAACAGCAACAGCGTATTTTTGAAACCGTAGCTAAAATCCGCCAGCTCAAACAGGGCAAATTAACTTTGGGTTTACCGCCATTAGGTTCTGTTTTACTGAGTAGTTTAATTGCCAAGTTTCACAAGCAATATCCACATATCGAATTAAGTTTTCTGGAAGTCGGTGCTGCTGCAATTGAAGAGGCCATTTTGGCGAAAAAAGTCGATGTGGGCATTTTACTGGGGCATTTAAAACCTGTGCTGAGTGGTATTCCGATTATGGATTCGCCCTTATGTCTGCTTTCTCGAAAAGAAACCCAGTGGAAGAGCCGACAAACCGTAAAATTGATTGAATTAAAAGAAGAGTCTTTTTTACTTTATGATGATTCCTTCAGTTTAAACAATGTGATTATTCAGGCAGCGAATTACGCCGGTTTTGAACCGCATGTGGTCTGCAAAAGTAGCCAATGGGACTTTATTGCCAAAATGGTCGAATCGGATGTCGGGATTGCTTTATTACCCAAAATTTATTGTGAACAGCTGGATCAGAAAAAATATAACATCAGCCTGCTGGAAAGCCCTCATCTAAACTGGACGCTGAGCATGGCCTGGAATACCACTGTTGCCATGAATCCAGCCACGCGAGCATGGTTAAAAATTATTGAGGAAAATCAGGATGAAATTCATTTTTAAACAATATTTTAAACAAGATGTTTGGTAAGGAAAGGGCACTAAAAATATGCTCTGGCTACAGGTTAAATCTGGAAATTTGAACTAAACTTTATGCAGATTCAGATTACATGTCTTTTCATCTTCACAGGAATACGGTAACTTTTCTGAGCTAACTTTTGTTGATGATTTTTTATGAAATGGGATGAGATTGGAACGCAACCATGTTCAATTGCCAGAACCTTATCGGTGATTGGTGATCGCTGGACATTATTGATTTTGCGCAATGCCTTTTTGGGCACGCGCCGTTTTGAATCCTTTCAACAGAATTTAGGCATCACCCGGCATGTATTGTCAGAACGTTTAAAGCGTCTGGTCGAACATGGCATATTGAAAAAAATGCCTTATGTGGAGCGTCAAGAACGCTACGAATATCATCTTACTGAAAAAGGTCTAGCACTTTATCCAATTTTAATGTCTATGGCGCATTGGGCAGATCAGTGGATGAATGAAGGTTTAGGACAGCCCATGCAATATATGCATAAAAGCTGTGGTCATAAAATTACCCCGCGACTGGTGTGTTCCGAATGTCATGAAACCCTACATGCCAAGCAGGTTAAAGCTGAATTGACGCAAGATTATTACGACTATCTGGAACGACACAAAATATCGTCCTGAATCTTGAGCTTCAGAACTTATAGGCAATTCGGCGGTTTCGGAATACCGGCCAGACGGCTTAAATGGCGTGCCACCAGACCGGTATTAAATTGCTCTTGCAAAATGGCATTATTAATCTCGGCACTGACAGTTTTCATCAGGAATTTGATCAGCGGGCGTGTTGCCGGTGAATGCCCAAACTGTTGGTAAAACTGGCGTACCGCATGCAAAACCTCAAAATGCCATGCTGTAAGTTGCAGCTCCAGAGTATTGGCTAATTCTTGAGCCACGGCTTCATTCCAAATGGTGTAATCGACGAGGTGACCATCTTGATCGAGTTCTAAATTCATCATTAATCTCAAATTAGTTCAAGCGAATACAGCGGCTATGGTCCAGGCAGAGATCTGCAAATTCTGCATAAGAAATCATCTTTAAATTTTCGGTGGTTTGTCCTGCCAGAATTTCCGCATCGGTGTCCAGTACATAGACCTTGTTCAATGCTTGCAGAAAAGGATGCTGCAGTTGCAAGACCGATTCACCCATCATCACAACCGTATCTTCAGGGCTGTAAAGCTGTTGCAATTTGCTCAAAACATTCGGGGTTGCTGAAAAAGTACTTTGCACCAAATATAAGCTTTTATTTGACATAATCAGTTTACTCTTCAACTTTACCAGTACAGCACAAAATCAAAACTTTGAATGAAATCAGGATTTAACTCAACAAATTCAATCTCCTGTTGAGCATTGGCTACAAAGTGTGAATGTTGATGTTTATTTTCAATCAAAATCGGGCTAAGGTCATAAAATTCAAAGCTATCGACCATGTTGGATGCCACTTTAAAGGCATGTTTAAGCTGCTCGAAATGCAATTCGGCATTGAGTAAACTTAAGGCGGCATCTTGCAGTAAAACTTTTACTTCACAACCAAAAGTTGCCAGTACCATGGTGGCAGACAGGCTTTCATGCACCTGCAAGTTGGCCAGATTGGCTTGGGTCAGAATAACGAGTACAGATTTCACACAATTTACCTTTTAAAAGCCACAAATACCAAAAATATCGTCTTAGAATTGAATCAGACGTTGTGTGGATTGCACTGCATCGGCAAGTTCACCCAGACCAACCAGTTCAAAGCCTTGCGCAAGATTGTGTTGGCTAATTTGATGTCGTTTGGCATTTTCCTCATCGCTAATACCACGCGCCAAAGCAGCACTTACACATACCGGTAAGCGAATTGCCAGTTTTTGCCATTCTTCAGTCAGGTTACGCTGATCGTCTGGAACCCATTGCAAGGAATTGGCTACAGTGACACCGTCCTGATAAAAAAACACGCGAAATGCCCGGTTTTTAGCGTGCAAGGCCTGAGCCAGACCCAAGGCATGCCAGGCATAGATCGAGGTCGGAGCGGAGGTAATTAGTAATAAGGTACTCATCGAAATTCACTTGAAGAATGCCCAATCCAATATTGAAGCATCCAAACTTCATAAGAAAAGGGTAGTATACAATGATTTTAGAGGGTATCTAAAGAATTCAGCACCGGATGTTAAAATTATTTTAAAAATAATTTTTTAAAAACAATATGTTATTTGGGTGAATGAAAATTAAAAGTCATAAAACCTGGTTTTTATCTGCACGGAATTACCTGTATTTCCTTTTACTGTATTATCCATAGAATAAAAGCCAATCTGCACAAGAAAAATGAAACTCGAAACCCATACAACGTGGGGCAGGTTGGCGTATCACGGTCACTTTTGAAAACAAACGATACTCAGTAACCAGAAATACAGCATAAGAATCTGGTCACTGGGCATCAATCAAGCGACTAGGACTTAAAACAGATAAGGCTAATCTTGAGCAGGGAATTAAGCCAGCATATCCATTTTTTTGTCGTGTAGTCTGGTGCTATCCAATCTAATCGACAAAGTTTAATGAGGCTCTGAACAGAGCCAGTGAAGTGACCATTCGTAAAGAGAGTCGAAATAGAGACTTAATTATAAGACAGCATTGAATAGCAGCATCGGAATAGGTTTGATTTCGTCCGTGTTTATCTTTTGCTTATGCATACCATTGAGTATTGGCATCAAACCAGATCGAGAGATTTCCTCGATTCATCAGAGATTATTTGTACATTTGCCAGTTAGAGGTATGATAGATTTTAAGCGTAGGCTTATTCATTTGAGAATTATATTGCTGAATAAGCCCTTAACGATAGATTTGTGCAACACAGCCGTTCTTTTATAAATGATCTTTTAATTAATCATCAAAGTGAATCGTAAATCACATCACAGCCTTTTTTGAATGGGCAAGGTTTTCTCTCCATCAGGTTTTCCAGCATCATCTGCATCTGCTGCAATTGCTCAATCTTCTCCCGAACTGTATTGAGCTTATCTTGCAGAATTGCTTGAAACTGTTCGGCAGGAATTTCACTTTCATTCGCCAAATGGATGATCTGCCTAATCTCAGCAAGAGTAAATCCCAGATTTTTCGCAACCTGTATTAGCTGCAGCTGCTGCAGCGTTTGTTCAGGATAATCCTTATAGCCGTTATTGCGAACCAGAGGGTGGATCAGCTGCATTTTTTCATAAAAACGGATGGTATCCCGGCTCATATTCATCTGTTGTGATAATTCACCAATCAGCATGTGTAAAGTCCCTTTAGGATTAATTTTTTAAAAACTGCTTGACCATAGAGTGTACTCCATACTTTAGCTTAAGTATGAACAATTCGACTGATTACACATTTATGCACATTTCAAATCAGACAGCCCTCGTAGTAGGCGCAACAGGCTTTATCGGTAAATTTCTCATAGCACGCCTGCTTAGAGATAATGTTCAGGTATTTGCCTTATGCCGTAATATCGATCAGCAGGCCCCACAGCTTCAGCAATGGCTGACACAGCAGGGCATTGTACATCAACAGTTAAATTTCATTCAGGGCGATATTACCCTGCCCAATTTAGGGCTGTCTAAGCAGGACTGGCTGCAGCTCAAAAAGGTCAATTATCTTTATAATACCAGCGCCTTATTTGCATGGCACTTAACGATGCAGCAAGCTAAGGCAGTCAATGTTGATGGGCTGGAACGATTGCTGGCTTGTGTCAGCAGGCATTGCCAATTAGAAAGGGCAGTACATCTGTCAGGCTATATGCTGACTTTGGATGCGCACTTACAGGCAGCGGGTATTTATCGCGAGAATATTGGGCAGACTGATTGGCCACAGGTCTATGCCAGATTGGGGGCGTATGAAGCGTCTAAAATACAAGGGCATTTCACTTGGATTAAACATGCCAATCAGCATAATATCCCATGGACAGTTATCCACCCAGCCACTGTTATTGGTGATGAAACAACCGGAGAGATTCCATCTCATCAACCGATTGCACATCTAATCCGGCAAGTGAAACAAGGAAAAATGACGGCTATTCCTGGAACGCGGCAGCACTCGTTGCCATTAGTTTCGGTCACGATGCTGGTTGAGGCTATAATTCATGCTGCCCAAGATCCAAGTACGCATCAGCAGGAAATTCTAGTGGCAAATCCAGAGCGAGTTTCCTTTCCGGAATTGATTCAGATGATTGCACAGCATCTGCAGGTCAAGGCGCCGCGCCACTTTATTTCACTAAAATTACTTCAGCCGATTTTAAAATGGCAATGGTTAGCGCGAAAACTGGATATGTCTACGGAAATGCTGAATTTCCTTAGAACCGAGCAGCTGGATTTAGAACGGTTTATCACATTGAATCAACATTGGAATATTCCAAATACCGATATCAAAAGCAAAATAGCAAAGACAGCGGCATGGGTTAGCCGCCCATCCTGAAAAAGAACAAGTCCTTAAGTGAGCCGTTAAGAAGGCATTTTAACCAATATGAAATACCTTCCTCTTGCTTATTTAGATTTTTTAACATCAGTTTGTTTGAATTCATCATTACTGTTTTTGGAATTTTCAGTCTTTATATTTGTGGATTCAGTTGGAAAATCCAGATTGTGGAGAATGGGCATTGCCAATGCTGAAACAGATGTAAAGGGAGATAGTATTATTAAGATTGCGAGAAAATTGCGTTTTGAACCGAACATAATATTGCCTTAAAAATAAAATAAAGAATATTTAATCTAACTGATTAAATAGTTATTTGATTTAATAGAGAATATTATGATTTGAATATCACCAAAACTTGGTATTTTATATCATGTAGAGTAGTGCTTATGTCTAATAGGAAATATATTGACATCAATTCTGAAACTAGATTAATAAGGATGAATAATCTGCATTGGTGTTATTAAAGCCCTCAATTGAGGGCTTTTATATTAAAAAATTGGTTCAGAATTTTGCATAAACAGAGCGCCATTTGGTGCTTTATTTAGTGAAGGACTTTTATATCTTTCACATCGTAAATTTGAAAATTCCTATTTTTATCAGTCACTAGACACATAGATTTTAAACAGATGTTGGTGAGGAACAGTTTTTCCTTGATATCTCGACCTTTGACTTCAACCAAAGGATAACCTCTACTGGAATAGGTTTTCTTTTCAATTGAAATTAAAGCTGAATTGAAGTCACTCCTAGCTTTAGTTTTTCCATCCTTTATAAACTTTACCCAATATTTAATACATTAATAATACCTGGCAATAGCAAAAGTAAAATTGAGTAATGAATGAAAAATGAGAAATCAAAAGATGGCTATGTGTGTCTAGAATTTTGGTGGTTATTCACTATAAATTAATTCATTGAGAATATTATAAAAGTTTATTGACCTTGGTCTAACTCCATAGTTTTAAATAAAGATAATTAAAATGAGAGAGAACATTATGGAAGAATTATTGAAAGAAACCCTGAATAGCCACCAAAATTCTAGACACACCTAACCATCTTTTGATGGGCCTTTTCATAATCTAATGGAGAACGCTGACCATTGGAACCATGTCTGCGTTTTGAATTGTAGA
>NZ_JBNCAT010000048.1:0-14765 GCF_049808495.1 Acinetobacter sp. G11 | reverse complement strand
AAGCCATCATTGAACAAAGGAATTTAAATCCTGTTCTTGACTCTTGCAGTTAAAAACTGGACATTTTAAATGGTTTATTACATAGACATTTTAATTGGTGAATAACATAAAATTTATTTTATATAAATCATTAATTTAATTCCAATCAAAAAGCTCAATCCTTGCATATTAGGCTTTTTGATTGATTTTTCATGTTCCACGCCTAATATTTGATCATTTTTATAATCGCAATAACTCAAACCACAAGCATTCACCTTTCACTCAATTTTTATGGTCTGATTAAAAGAATTAAATAAACAGGTTAAGTCATATAGCTTAGGCTATTTTTAATGACTTAAATTCTCTTATATGTGAAAGATTGGATTTTAATTTTTCCAATTTACAACGGGAAACTGGTGTTCATCATGCTGAAAATCTGTACTCTGCCAAATATCTAGCATTGGAATTTTGACATCTAGAGCCAAAGGTAATTTTTTTGGATTAAACTGCATATGTTCTAAATCAGCTCCCCATGCAATTAAATCCACATCCAAAGAAATTTGATGTGAAGGGCGTACCCGACCCGAATCTGTTTCCATTTTTTTTAAAATCGCGGTGATGTCATCCGCCGACATGGCGGCTTTTAACAAACACGCCGCATTCCAGTAATCCGCCCCTACAGCATCGCGGCATGGAATCACATAAATTTTAGAAAATTGAACATCTCCCAAACCGGAAATTTGTTTCATAGCGTTTTGAAAATGCTGTTGGGGATGACAATTACTCGCCAGAGCTAAGGCGAATATCGTTTCGGTGGCGTTCAAGACGAATTCCTACAGAATTTGCTTGCGCGATAATGGCAGGCTTACGGATGGTAATCATAATCGATTCTACTGCAGGAAAGGTAGTAAAAAGCGCATTGAGCACAAGTTTTGCTGCATGTTCAATCAGTTCTGGCTTGACATCCTGAATAACTTTGGCAGAAATCTCGCAAATTTCAGCGTAATTTAAAGTATGTTCCAGTTTGTCCGAATTGGAAGCCTGTTCCAGACTGGTCTGAATGGTCATATCCAGCATTAAAGGCTGCATGATTTGGCGTTCCCAGTTGAAACAGCCCACCACGGTTTCAACCTTTAAACCTTCAATGATAATTGCGTCCATTTGATCACTCGAGCATATGATATTTATAAATAATCTCCCTAAATCCCTCTTTATAAAAGAGGGACTTTTCATCGCTTATATTTTTCCAGCAATGAGACACTCCTCCCTTTATGAAAGCGAGTTAAGGAGGGATTAAATTAATGTTTTAACAACACATTTGGATCCAGAGTTTGCACCATTTGCAGGCGCTGGTCTGCATAAATATCGGTATATGGCGCGAGGATGCGCATAAAGCGATCGAAATACAGCATTTGCTTAAACAGCAAGGCAAAGTCACGCGGGAAACGAATGCCATGACGCTCGCCCACGCCCACCATATCCATCATGATGTCGTTTAAATCGGCCGGATTGGAAGTCAGTAATTCCTGAGGATCGGCCAAAAGTACCCCACTGAACAGACGTTCCAAATCGGCAGCAAGGACTTTGGTGTCAATTGCAACAGCGGTCATGCCCATTTTCAGCATGTTTTCTGCCATCAAGTTGTAGTCGGTTTTTTGCAGTGCATCCATAAAGGCAATACAAGCCGTCCAGACTTCAGGTTTCAGTTGACCGACGATGCCAAAATCGATAAAACCGACCCGGCCATCTTCAAGCAGCATCAGGTTTCCGGCATGCAGGTCTGCATGGAAGCTGTTACACATCATCAAGCTGCCAAACCAGGTATTCATGGCGGTAATAAGCACCTGAGACGGGTCTTTCGCCACCTTTTTCACTACATCAAAATCGGTCAATGGTACGCCATATAAGCGCTGCATGGTCAATACACGGCGGGTTGAATATTGATGATAAACCTTCGGTGCAGTGGCTTTCTGGTTTTGCGTTATATTTAGATAATTGACAAAATCATCCAGGTTTTGCGCTTCTTCAATAAAGTCGACTTCGCGGACCATACGGGTTTTAATTTCATCAACTATGTCAGCAAGTGATGCAAATTTCACTTTCGGTACGGCTTTTTCTAAAACCTTGGTGGCCCAGTGCAAGACATTCAAGTCAGTATACAGGATGGTTTCTACACCCGGTTTTTGCACTTTAATTACGACATCTTCACCGCTCACCAGTTTGGCGGCATGAACCTGAGCAATAGAAGCTGAGGCTAAAGGCTTTTCATCAATGGACGCAAAGATTTCATCCAGATTTCGGCCTGCAAATTCAGAGGCCAATACGCCTTGCACATAACTAAAAGGCAAAGATGGGGTCTGATCTAAACAGCCCTGAAATTCTTCCACATATTCACGTGGAAATAATGACGGTGTGCTGGCAATAAACTGTCCAAGCTTGATATAAGTTGAACCGAGTGATTCAAAAGTTTCACGCATGAGCTTGGCGTTACTTGGTTTTTCTGTGGCGTATTTAAAGCCGGCTTTTGCTGCAATTACAGCCGTTTCCCCAACACGGGCAACTGAACGCAGACCATCTAACCAGATATTGTTTTTCATAATGTCAGCTTAGAATTAAATTGTAGTGAGTGTAGCAAAAAAATATGCGCTTGCAGGTTTATCTTGCCTGACAGATTGGACAATCTGTACCTTTTTCGAAAGCAAGCAAGCGCTGTTTCATGCTTAAGCCATCCCAAAGCATCAGTTTCTGCTTCAGTGGTGTTTTGCACAGTCCCAAATAGAGTAAAGCATGATGGGCTTGCAAGCTGGCCATCACATTCGGGGTTGTGGCTAATACGCCAGAATCGGCGCAGCGCAGGTTTTCATTGGCATGCTGTTCTTTGGGAAACAGACATTCATAGCAGGCAGATTCGCCTTCTACCATAAACAGCTGTCCCTGAAAACCAATCGCAGAAGCACTGATTAAAGGTACATTAAATTGCTTGCAGACTTGGTTAACCAGATAACGCGTGGTGAAATTATCGCAGCCATCCAAAACCAGATCTTGCGCTGCAATCAATTCTTCTGCATTGCCCTCATCCAGTTTTACAGCTTGTGACTCAACACGGATATGCGGATTGATCTGCTGTAATCGCTTGGCCAGTATTTCAGCTTTATAGAAGCCAATATTGTCTTCTACATAGGCGATTTGCCGTTGCAGATTACTCATCTCAATGGTGTCGGCATCCACTAAGGTTATTTTTCCCACACCTGCCCGAGCGAGCAGTTCAGCTGTGGTACAACCAATTCCTCCACAACCGACAATCAGGACATTGGCAAGTTTCAGTTTTTCCTGTGCTTCAATGTCCCAGCCCTCCAGCAAAATTTGACGGCTATAGAGATGCATTTCTTCATCAGTTAACTCTAGGTCCATATCTACATCAGTCACTTGCCAATCCCTATCCGCACAATCGCTTTATCTAAATTCAGCATGAATTATAGTTCAAAATAATGACTAAAGAAGACTAAATAAAAAAAGCACCCATTCGGGTGCAAGAGCATGAAACTTTAAAAAACGAAAAAGGGTTTAACTGACTTTCTGGATTCCCTGCATGTTGGCAATTTCCTGCTGCTTGAGTAAATTGCGCTGAATTTTACCACTCGAGGTTTTAGGCAAGCCTTCGACAAATTCGATTTCTTTAGGATAGGCATGCTTCGATAAACGCGAACGGACATATTCCTGAAGTTTATGGCTTAACTCATCCGAAGCCGAAAATTGCGGTTTCAGCACCACAAAAGCTTTCACCACCTCGGTACGCTCCGGGTCTGGTTTGCCAATGACTGCAGACTCCAAGACCTCGGCACATTCCAGCAACGTGCTTTCCACATCGAAAGGACCCACACGATAGCCTGACGTTGTAATGACATCATCAGCACGCCCAATGAAATCTACACCTCCGAGTTCATTTAATTTTACCGTATCACCAGTTAAATAATAATGCCCAACGAATGATTTACGGTTATTGCCGCCATAACCTTTAAACCAGGTTAAAGGCGATTGGGAAAAGTCGATCGCCAAGGTGCCAATGCCGCCTTTTTCGACTTCTTCATGGTTTTGATTCAATACTGCAAAACGATGTCCCGGGTTGGCAAAACCTGCGGAACCGACTTTCTTTTCATGTTGCAAAGCATGATGGTTGGCAATCACCATGCCCAGCTCAGTCTGTCCATACTGATCATAAATATTGACATTCAGGTCATTATTGAACCAGTGAATCACTTCCGGGGTTAATGGCTCGCCGGCACTGCTGACCGCACGTAAATGCTCTTTAATGGAAGGATCAAATTTTTCCTTGAATCCAAAGAACATCCGGAAAGCAGTTGGTGAACCGGTCAAATTGCTGACTTTATATTTCTTAATGATCTGCACGGCGCTGTCTACACTAAAGGCACGTTCATCCATAATGATGCTGTGCCCCAGACTTAAAGGTCCGGTAATGCCGTAATACAAGCCATACGCCCAACCCGGATCGGCCAGATTCCAGAAAGAATCCTGTTCACGTAAATCCACCGCGTGGATCATATAGCCTTTAAATGCCAGCAGCGCCTTTAAAGGAACCTGCACCGATTTTGCCAAACCTGTGGTACCTGAAGTGAACATCATCAGGAAATCATCTGCAAAAGTCTGCATCACCGGTTCAAAAGATTCTGACTGCCCAGCCAGTTCTGTCCAGAAATCGGCGTCAAGATGGCTTGAAACATCGCGTGGATGGACTGTTAAAATATGCGGTACGGTCACACCGTTCAGTTTTGAGCGTTGTTCTGCATTGGTCACAATCAATTGGGTTTTGGCGGTATTGATCCGGTGCTCAATGGCTTTGGACTCAAAAGCAGTAAACAATGGCTGGTAAATTGCACCCATGCGCCAGGTGGCTAAAATGGTAATCAGCAGTTCAGGCGTACGCGGCAATAAACCGGCAATGCAATCCCCTGACTTTAAGCCAATCGAGCTGAAATAATTAGCCAGTTTTCCAGAGGCTTCTGCCAGCTGTTCAAATGTCCATTCCGCAGATTCGCCATTTTTGCCTTCCCAGATTAAAGCCGTTTTATTTAAACCGAGATAACGATCACAGCATTCCACATAGGCATTGACTGAC
Organism: Acinetobacter sp. G11; assembly: GCF_049808495.1. NCBI lineage: Bacteria > Pseudomonadati > Pseudomonadota > Gammaproteobacteria > Moraxellales > Moraxellaceae > Acinetobacter > Acinetobacter sp. G11. The sequence goes on along the minus strand of NZ_JBNCAT010000048.1, from coordinate 9,652 downwards.
TCGGCGGTACCGACCAGTTGCTCTGCAAGAAAATCATCAAAATTAAACTCTTGATATGCTTGTTGTAGTGTCTTCATGATGACCACCTCTCATCCGTTATTTTATAAGCAAAGCTCCTGCTTTGCTGATCCATTTTGCTTATTGTTCTTACTCTAAACATGCCAAACCTGATTCAGCATCTTTAAGCTTTTTTACTTCACATTTGACTTAGATAAACATGATTTCCAGGCTCCTGCAATTTCCTTATCCATCAGAAAATGTGCAGGATTTGAACACCGACTAAAGTCTAAAATTTAGCCATTTGAAGCTTTAGCCGGTTTAGATTTTAGTCACCTCGCGTGCAATGACTAGGCGTTGAATATCCGAAGCCCCTTCATAAATCTGGCTGACCCGTACATCGCGGTAAATCCGCTCTACCGGGAAATCCGACACATAGCCATAACCGCCATGAATCTGAATGGCATCGGAGCACACCCGCTCTGCTATGGTGGATGCGAACAGCTTGGCCATAGAGGCTTCTTTTAAACAAGGCAGCCCTGCATCTTTTAAGGTTGCCGCATGGAAAATCAGTTGCCGTGCCGCTTCAATCTGGGTGGCCATATCTGCCAGACGGAATGCGACCGCCTGATGCTGCACAATCTCTACCCCAAAAGCTTTGCGTTCATTGGCATATTCCACCGCAGCATCCAGTGCAGCACGCGCCATGCCGACGGATTGTGCAGCAATGCCGATACGACCGGATTCGAGGTTGGATAAAGCGATCTTGTAGCCTTCTCCTTCCTTGCCAAGTAGGTTTTCAGCAGGAATACGGCAATTTTCAAAAATGATGGTGGCGGTATCTGAACAATGCTGTCCCATTTTTTCTTCCAGACGGGACACGATATAGCCTTCTGTGTCTGTAGGAACCAGGAAACAGGAAATGCCTTTTTTCCCTGCGGCTTTATCGGTCACGGCAAAGACAATCGCCACTTGGGCGTGTTTACCTGTGGTAATGAACTGTTTGGTACCATTCAATACCCATTCGTCTCCGTCACGTTCTGCCTTGCATTCCAGTGCACCGGCATCGGAACCGGCTTGCGGTTCGGTTAAACAAAAACAGCCAAGCCATTCACCCGTAGCAAGTTTGCTGAGATATTTCTGTTTCTGCTCTTCTGTACCGTAACGCTGGGTAATGCCACACGGCAATGAATTTTGTACGCTGACAATGGTTGAAATCGCGCCATCACCTGCGGCAATTTCTTCCAAGGCAACGACTAAGGACACATAATCCAGACCGGCACCACCCCATTGTTCCGATACGGTCATACCCAAAGCGCCTAACTCACCCAGTTCTTTCAGTTCTTGTGCGGGAAATTGAGCAGTTTTATCACGTTCTGCCGCAGTAGGTTTTAACCTGTTTTGCGAATAATTGCGCAACATGTCCTGAACCATCTTTTGTTCGTCATTTAAAATCATTGAGCTTCCCTTTCTATATCTATTTTATTCATTTCAAACTTTTTAAAAATGACTGTATCTGAAGTACATGACGGCGACATGGATGTCGCCTGTGAAACTGAGATACAAGGACGTATCTTCAGTTTCACAAAGGATTTTTGTTTCTTTTGATCCCTTAAAAGAAAATACATACATATGCGAAGCTATTTAAACTTGACTAGCAATTTCTTCAAAACATATGAAACTCGGAAATGGCATCAACAACCTGAGCATAAGATAAATAACAATGCTTCAAACAGGTTCTAGATAACTATGGTTTTCTTGCGGCCTCAAAATATATTTTGAGGCACTCATTTTCCCGAAAGAAAAGTAGATTGAACCGAAGGTTAAACAGAGTTTTATTACATATTGAAAAGACTCCGTCATGCCGCCGCAATTATCAATAATTACTTAGGCTGCATACGAATCGCGCCATCCAGACGAATCACTTCACCATTCAAATACGTATTTTCAAAAATATGCCCAACCAGATGTGCAAACTCTTCCGGTTTCGCCAAACGCGGTGGAAACGGCACCATTTGTCCCAAAGCATCCTGCACATTCTGCGGCATGGCTTTCAGCATCGGCGTTTCCATAATGCCTGGCGCAATGGTCATCACACGAATCGCCTCACGCGCCAGCTCTCGTGCCAACGGTAAAGTCATGGATACCACAGCACCTTTAGAAGCAGCATAAGCTGCTTGCCCGAGCTGTCCTTCAAATGCAGCCACTGAAGCGGTGTTGACAATCACCCCGCGCTCTTCTTCACCTGGCTGCAACTGATATTTCGCCATCAAACTTGCCGCAAAGCGAATCATGTTAAAGGTGCCACTGACATTGATATTCAGTACTTTCTGGAACATGCCCAAATCATGAATGCCATCACGACCCAGTACTTTGGCAGACGGTGCAATCCCGGCACAGTTCACCAGACCATTTAACTGCCCGTACTGCTGTTCAATATTTTCAAAGAAGACTTTGACTGCATGCTCATCGGTCACATCCAGCTTGACAAAGACCGAATGTTCACCCAAACGCTGCTGCATTTCCTGGCCCAGCTCCTGGTTCATATCCACCATAATCACCTGAGCACCCTGACCCACCAGATAAGTGGCTGTGGCTGCACCCAAACCCGATGCACCGCCTGTCACGACAAATACTTTTCCTTGAATTTTCATTTTCTGTTCCTGTTAATTCTTTGAATAAACACTCGACTTAAGATGCAGAGTAAATGCAGTTCAGCTAGAGTACAATTTCCAAACCTTGCATCCTTTATGATGGATTTGGACAATCCAGATCACGGCAGCAAAAATACGGAATACGGATATCTGTACATGAATGAACAAGACTTAAATTACAGTAAAGGCACGATCTCGATCAGTCTGGTGCATGAAGCGCTTTTATCTGCCCAGCATCAGGGATTGAACACGCAAAATATCTTGCTCAAATCCGGTATTCCTGTTGAGTTGCTGCATTCCAGTAAGGCTCGCGTTTCAGTTTCACAATATGCCCAGCTCTGGACCGAACTGGCAGATGTCATGAATGACGAGTTTTTTGGGATGGACAGCCACCCAATGCGGCGCGGCAGTTTCAAACTGTTATCCCAATCCGTCATGCATGCCGAAACCCTGGAAAAAGCCCTACAGCAAATTTTGCAGTTTTTAAATCTGCTACTGGATGATTTTATCAGTCAATTGTCTGTGCAAGAAAACTATGCCTATATTGTGATTTATGAACAGAAACACACCAAAAGAATGTTCAGCTATGCCACCTATTTAATGCTGATTCATGCTTTGATGTGCTGGTTAAGCGGACAACGGGTCTTACTGAACCAAATTCAGCTCAAATGTGATGCACCACTGGATGATCAGGACTATAAAGTCCGTTTTTGTGAAAATATTCAATACAATAGCCATGAAAACTATATCCAGTTCGATGCCAATTATTTAAATATTCAGATCAAACAGGACAAACAGTCATGGCATCAGTTTATTAGACAAACACCGCATAACCTGCTGGTGCGCTTTAAAAATCCACATGCGATTAGCTCGCAAATCCGTAAACATTTAATGAATGTTCCACCTGCTGAGTGGCTAGAACTGAATGAAATTGCCCAGCGATTAAATATGTCGGATGCCACCATGCAAAGACGTCTAAAAAGCGAAGGTGTCAGTTATCAGCAACTCAAAAATGATATCCGTCGAGATACGGCCATTGAATTTCTGACCAAAACAGAAAAAACCTTGCAGGAAATTAGCGATGAATTAAGTTTTCACGATCCAAGTGCATTTCATCGTGCTTTCAAGAAATGGACGGGTGTCAGCCCAGGTGCTTATCGCCAAAACAAGGATCTATGAATTAATCTAATTAATAAAACAGTGTTTCCTTTCTCATGATTTAATAATTCTTTGCTTTTCATGAGTTTAAAAAATTGATCTATTTTTCGTCGGAATTTATTTGCAAAAAGTGACAAAATAGATTATTTTTCAACCAATTTAAAGGCATATCTTTATGCCATCTCTGCTGTACTCTCCCTGTTAAATCACCTTATATTAAAGGTTCTGACATGCTTAAGATGATTGATGTACTAGAGCAAAGCCTGGTGCAAAACTTTACTCATTCTCTCAACTCTCACACCGGTCAATTTGATGAGTTATTCCAGCAAGGCATTTTAAATACTTCTGATTCTGCACTTCACAATGTAGTGGTCAATTTCTTCAACCGTGCAGATGCGATTGAAGCAGCGAAAGCACTGGATATCAGTGCTGAACGCATTGCCGCGCTGCAATCCGCTACAGCGTTAAAGGATGATCAATATATTGCAGATACGGCAAAAATTGTGGCGCTTTGTTTAGCCCTTGAAACCGATGCTCTGGCACAGGTTGAAGTTTCAGACTGCTTACAAGATTATCCGATGTAATCTTGCAGAATACAAAAAACGGCTTTTAGGAGCCGTTTTTTAATGCCTATTATTCCTAAATCTTTAACCTGCATGAATATCCATGCTTCAATCTTGAACAACTTGCTGCGATCTTGAGATTGATTCTGATCATTTCTGTTTGCGCACCTGTTTAAGCTTTCAGGTGTAATATCTTCTTGGAAAAACAGAGCTCCATCATCGTTCAACCACATTAAAATGTTAGTGTTATTCACTTATCAAACAAGTCAGCAATTTATCGGTATTTTATTATTTCAGATGTCTCCGCCTAGAACTTTTTGTCATTACATTGAAATGACTATGCAATAACGGAAATCTTTTACACAGTTAAATTTTCTTTATTTCCTTTTATTCATGTTGATGTATGTTTTTTATATAAAATGAAAACATAGAAACATTAAAAATAAATTTAATTGCATTTCAGAAACTTAATATAAATTCATCAGCATATCTAGAATTAAGATAATTTTATAAAAATTACTTTTTTGTCTTCTGTCTTCACTCACTGGCACTATTCGCCGCATCTCATTCAAATCATTTAATTGGGGCGTTTATGCAAAATTCCGGCTTTAAAACCAAAATACTCACAGCGATCACATTCGGCTTGGTCAGTCAATATAGCCTGGCAGCCCTCCCGGATACACTGAAGCTGGATTATGCCTATTACGCTCCGACCAGTTTGGTCGTTAAAGAGCAGAAGTTATTGGAAAAGGCTTTACCCAATACCCAGATTAAATGGGTATTTAGCCAAGGTAGTAACCGTTCACTCGAGTATTTAAATAGTGGCAGTGTGGATTTCTCTTCTACGGCAGGTTTGGCTGCTGTCCTGAGCCGGGCCAATGGCAGTCCAATTAAAACCGTTTATATCCAGAGTCAGCCTGAATGGACGGCCTTATTGGTCGCAAAAAATTCTCCAATTAAAAGCCTAAAAGATTTAAAAGGGAAAAAAATTGCCGCCACCAAAGGTACAGATCCTTTCCTGTTTACTCTGCAAGCACTGGAAACTGCGGGTTTGAATAAAAAGGATGTTCAGCTTGTCCATCTGCAACATCCAGATGGTAAAACCGCACTTGAACGTGGACAAGTCGATGCTTGGGCCGGTTTAGATCCGCTGATGGCTTCTGCTCAAGTGCAGTCAGGTGCAAAATTGCTGTATCGAAATGTCGGTTTTAATAGTTACAGTGTATTAAGCACCAAGGAACAATTTGCCAGCCAAAGTCCGGAAGCGATTGAAGCGGTGATTAAAGCCTACGAACAGGCACGTAAATGGGCCAAAGCCAATCCGGCTAAACTAGCCGAATTGTTGGCACGTGAATCGAAACTGCCTATTGCTGTAGCCAAACTGCAACTCAGCCGTACCAATTTTGAGCAAAACATCCCGACTGTAAAACATATCAATGCCTTGAAAAAATCTGGAACCATTTTGACTGAAGAGGATTTGGTGCGTAAAGGAACCAATGTCAATCAGGTGATTGATCAGCTGTTTGATGCCAAATATGCGAACAAGGTTGTGAAAAAATAATGAGTTCGTCTGTAACAACGAATAAATCACCGATTCAACCTGAAGTTGATAAAGTCCCAGCGCTTGGCTTGCTTAAATTATTAAGCAAGCTGAAGGGCTTGGTCATCCCGGTTATTGCGTTAATTCTGTGCGAAGTATTCGTGAGAAACGGGGTGATTGAACCTTACCTGCTTCCTGCCCCAAGCAGCTTATGGCAGTCACTCCTGGAGCTGTCTTCAGGCGATTTGTGGATACATATCTGGACCAGTACCTTGCGGGTATTTTTGGGTTTCTTTATCGGTAGCGGGCTGGCACTGATTTTCGCAATTTTTGTAGGTTTAAATAAACAGGCGGAAGAATTCCTAGAACCTTCTTTTTCAGCGATTAAGTCGATTCCAAGCCTGGCCTGGATTCCACTATTATTGTTGTGGTTAGGCATTGATGAAGCCTCTAAAATTACCCTGATTGCCATCGGTGCATTTTTCCCGACCTATACCAATACCGTTGCCGCAATTCACGGCGTAGACCGCAAGCTGATTGAAGTGGCGCAAGTCTATCGTTTGAAATACTTTCAACAGATTAAGGAGATTGTACTTCCTGCGGCATCCCCGGGTATTTTAACCGGTCTACGCAACAGCCTGAGCTTGTCCTGGATGTTTATGATTGCAGCTGAACTGATTGCCGCCACCCAAGGGATCGGTTATTTGCTCAGTGATGGCCGGGAAACCTCCCGACCCGACATTGTGATTATTGCCATTATCTTACTGGCCATTTTAGGCAAGATGACCGATAGCTTAATGAAAATTGCTGAAAGCTGGCTGTTACGCTGGCGTGATGTAGTCAAAAAATAAAGCGCATGCTGCGCTTTATTTTTTTATCTTTTTTAAGATTAATGTGGCCACTGCCCCAAAGTCACACGGTCATTACCGCCATAGTCTTTTACGGTACGCACCTGCTTATAACCGGCTTGAGTAAAGAGATGCCGTACCGCCTGCCCCTGATCATAACCATGTTCCAGCACCACCCAGCCATTGACGGTTAAATGCTTTTTGCCCTGCTGGATAATTTGCTCAAGGTCGGCAAGTCCATGCTTGTCTGCCACCAAAGCACGCTCCGGTTCAGTCGCCAGATCCTGCATATGGATATCCTCCGCATCGATATACGGCGGATTGGAAACAATGACATCAAAGAACTCACGTCCCAAAGGTTTAAACCAGGAACCACAGACAAAGCGCACATGTTCAAGGTCATGCTTTTCGGCATTAAACTGAGCAACGTCTAGAGTCGGTGCATAAATATCGGTTGCCGTAATAGACCAATCTGGACGTTCACTGGCAAGAGATAAGGCAATCGCTCCGGTTCCGGTGCCTAAATCGACAATTCGGGCATCTTCAGGCAAGTCGAGTTTCAGCACGGTTTCCACCAGGACTTCTGTGTCTGGACGGGGCACTAAAGTGTCTTTAGTGACTTTTAAATCCAGTGTCCAGAATGGCTGTGACCCCGTGACATAAGCCAGAGGTTCACCTGCTGCAATACGTGCCAGGCCATTACGATATGCCTGTTCTTGCTCTGCTGTTAATTCCAGAGTTTTTTTCAGCGGCAAATCAAAAACATCAATTTTGGTGATGTGCTCAAGCAACCAGGCATTTTCCTGGCGTTCATAACTTTCAGCATCACCACGTAAGGCCAAGGCCTGTGCAATATTCATTAGCCACCATTCTGCTGTGCAAGAAGTGCCAGCTGGTCGGCCTGATATTCACGATGCAAGCTGTCCAGCAATTCGGTCAGGTCACCTTCCATCACGGCATCCAGCTTATATAAGGTCAGGTTAATACGATGATCGGTCATGCGGCCTTGCGGATAGTTATAGGTACGGATACGTTCCGAACGGTCACCCGAACCGACCAGGTCACGGCGCATTTCCGAGGTTGCCGCATCGGCTGCCGCACGTTTGGCATTTTCCAGGCGTGAAACCAGAAGTGCCATGGCTTTGGCCTTGTTCTTATGCTGTGAACGTTCATCCTGACATTCCACCACCGTTCCGGTTGGAATGTGGGTAATACGGACTGCCGAATCGGTTTTGTTAATGTGCTGACCACCGGCACCGGATGCACGGTAAGTATCAATACGCAAATCTGCAGGGTTAATCTCTACCGAGGTATCGACATCGACTTCAGGCAAAATGGCCACCGTACAGGCTGAGGTATGCACACGGCCTTGAGATTCGGTTGCAGGAACGCGCTGTACGCGGTGAGCACCACTTTCAAATTTCAGGCGACCATATACCCCTTCACCATTAATCAGGCAGATGACTTCTTTATAACCGCCATGCTCCCCTTCATTTTCAGACAGGATTTCTATGCGCCAGCCTTGGCTTTCTGCATATTTGCTATACATGCGGAATAAATCACCCGAGAAAATCGCAGCTTCATCGCCCCCGGTTCCGGCACGAATTTCCAGATAGGCAGAGTTGGCATCATTTGGATCTTTCGGAATCATCAGAATATTTAAGTCTGCTTCCAGTTGCTCCAGCAGTGCCTTATTATCTTTTATTTCTTCCTGAGCCATTTCCTTAAAATCAGGATCGCTCAACATGGCTTCAGCAGTTTGTATATCTTCTTCTGCCTGACGGAATTTGCTCCAGACTTCAGTAATTTCAGATAAATCACTATGCTCACGAGACAATTGGCGGAAGCGTTTGTTATCTGAAATCACTTCAACGTCGGCAAGTAATGCGTTTAATTCTTCGTGACGGTCAGAAAGTTGATCTAATCGTAAACGTAACGATTCTTTCATTTTGCTAAATATCTCAATACAAAGGCTATCTCCATGCCTTATAGGACATAGAGCAGCTCAAAAAAATTGTGCCTAGTGTAACGATTCTAAGGGTTAAATGACATAGATATTGTGGGGACAAAACCACATATAAAAAGGGATTGGTTCAAGATGAAACCTCAAATCGCGTCGGTTTCTCGCAGATTTGCCTGATAAACGTGCGTTTTATGAGCATTTTTCAACTTTGTTAAAGAAACTTTACAAAGCAGACACTAAACGCCACAACTCTAGTGGATCCTCTCCACATTGTTGGAAAAAATTTTTGTTACATTTGCCGACATCGAAAGAACTTACTTACAACGTTCACTTTTGGACATGGAGTTAACTATGAAACTTAATGCATTATTACTCAGCGCAACAATGGCAACTGCATCAATGTTTACCGTTTCTGCTCATGCCGACAACTCTACTCGTATTGCGGCAACCTCTGCATTAGGTAGCGTAGCAGGTACCGCAATTGGTAAACAAATGGGCGGCAATACCGGTGCAATGATTGGCTCTGCTATTGGTGGTGCGGGTGGTGCGGCAGTTTCTGCTGACCGTCGCAATCGTACCGGTGCTGCCATCGGTGGCGGCCTAGGTGGTCTAGGCGGTTATGCAGTCGGTAAAAACATGGGTGGAACGACGGGTGGCTATATCGGTTCTGCACTAGGTGCTGCAGGTGGTTCGGTTCTGGGTAAAAAAGTATCGGAAGACCGTCGTGCTGACCAACGCAAATACAAAAAACACTCTAAAAAATATTATCGCAGCCATCGTTAATGCACGAACTGCACATAGTAAAAAAACACCTTCGGGTCACTGCTGTCCCACAAATATCACAAGAAGAACCTCAATTGAGGTTCTTCTTGTTTTCGCCATTTTTTATCAGGCACAAAGAGTGACCTTAAAAGTTTCCTTTCAAATAA
>NZ_JBNCAT010000047.1:0-14870 GCF_049808495.1 Acinetobacter sp. G11 | reverse complement strand
TGAATATATTGCAGAAATCACTCAACGTTTGAATCATCGCCCAAGAAAAAGACTCGGCTTTAAAAGTCCGAGTCAGGTATTATGGCAACAACATGGTGTTGCACTTCAAATACTAATCTAAGATTCAAAAAAAGGACTCCATCGAGTCCTTTTTTTTATGATCTGGATTTTACTGTTTAAACTTTAAAGCCCAGTCAGAAGCACAATCGCCACTTCATTCATAATAATTTCGGCAATATACAGCGCCAGGAATGCAACAATTGGCGACAGGTCAATCATGCCCATATTCGGCAAAATACGGCGGAAAGGTGCCAGTAATGGTTCTGCCAGTTCTTGAATCACTTCAATGTAAGGTGAACGAGATTGAGTAAACATCACCACCCAGCTTAAAATGATCGTTGCAAAAATCAGGTAACGACAGAAACGGATCAGGTCCTGAATCATGGTGACAAAGGTCAATATCACCAGATGTACCGGACTGTTCGGCATGGCCCCTGAAAGGTACATCACCCCAAAAATCTTGAGTAAATATAAAAGCACCACCAAAGCCAAGGCTGCCGAATTGACACGACCTTTTGCCAGGGTGGGAAAAATACGCCCAAACACATCGACAATTTTCGTCGCTTTCACAGTAGACATGACGACGGGATTATAAGCGTTCACCGCTGCAAGCTGCATGAGAAAACGGAAGAATACGAGCAAAATCGCTACGTTAATGATAATGCCAAAAATCAGCGCAGAGTTTGCACCCATACTGGAACTTTCCTAAATAAAAACGAGTTATTTGCTACTTTCACTTAGCTCTTGAGCAAGTTCTTGGCTGCGCTTTTGCGCTGCAGCCAAAGCGGCCTGAATATTTTGAGAGATTTGCGCACGATCGAATACTTCCAGTGCAGCTTGGGTCGTACCATTTGGAGAGGTCACGTTTTTACGAAGTTCTGCCGGTGTATTGGAACTGGTAATCGCCATTTGTGCGGCACCCAAGGCTGTTTGCAGCGTCAATGCTGTCGCCACTTTTTCATCCAGACCCAGGTTTTTCCCTGCACGAATCATGCTTTCCATCATATAGAAGAAATAAGCCGGACCAGAGCCTGATACTGCAGTGACAGCATCAATCTGTGCTTCTGAATTGACCCAAATGGTTAAACCGGTTGCAGCCAAAACCTGACTGGCCAATTCACGGTCCTGTGCATTTACAGCTGCAGTTGCATACAGACCATGGGCCCCTGTTTGTACTAGAGCCGGTGTATTCGGCATGACCCGAACAATACGGTTGGTATCTAGCAGGTTAGCGATAGTCGCGATTTCAGCCCCAGCCACAATCGACATCACCAGTTTGCCTTCCAGCAAGCCCTTGAGCGGTTTTAATACGCTGGCCAGGACTTGCGGCTTCACTGCAAAAAGGACAATATCGGCATCACGAATGGCAGCAATATTGTCATCCGTCACGTGTACATCTTTTTCTGTTAATAAAAGACGGACTTTCTCGACCGGATCAGAAACTGTAATACGAGTTGGCGGCAAGCCACGTGAAATCAGCCCGCCAATCAAGGCCTGGGCCATATTGCCGCCACCAATAAAACTAATATTACAATTTAAAGCTGCACTCATGGATTTATACTCGACTTAGAATTTTTAACTAAGAGATCAAATTTGGTTGCCATCCACCGATTTCACAATACTCAGATTGAGCTAACCAAAACCCTTTTGGTGTAAAAACACCAAGCATAACATTATCTATGCTTAATATTTGAATTCTATAACGCTGCCAGGGAAAAATTTGTGCTTCCTGAATGGCTTTTTTTAATGGCCAAGCCCCTACTCGTCCATACAAATGAATTTTTTCGCCGCCTTGACGCATGACCAGATCCAGTTTTTGACCCAGCAATGCCACTGAAAGGCCTACTTTTGCAGTTTCAGCCAGATAATCACCTGAAAGCGTTTCAACCTTTTGTCCTAACTGCAGCAAGATTGTCTGTTTATTAGCAATCGATTGATTTTTTTCAGCCAAATATTCTGCCGCACTTAAACGGAAAAGTGTTTGCTGATAACGCACATAATAATATTGATTCCAGTGCAATGCAGCCTGTGCATCAGATTTGGACTCAATGACTTCATGCAACAAGCGTTGCACCATCTCAAAACTTGGGCGATAAGTATCTTGCCCTTTCATCCAGGCAGAGAGCAGTTGCCTTTGTCTCGCACTTGATAATTCAGCTAATTTTTTTAAATCCAGTTCAGTAGCCGATCCGCAGTGCTTTAAATCCTGCTGTAAAACGTCCAGCAAAATATCTTCCGCATCCTGCATCAGATAGCTGGTGCGGCTGAGTGCCTGCTGCATTTTCGGATAGCGTTTTTGCAACAGCGACCACAGTTCATGACGGCACCAGGCCCGATCGTAGTGGGTATCCAAATTGGTGGGATCTTCAATATTTTGCACACCCAGCTGGGTTGCCCATTGGCAAATCTGCTCACGTGAAATATCAAGCAGCGGTCGCCAAATAGTGAATTGCTCTCGTACATCGACCTGTTTCATCGCAGCGAGCCCATGCACGCCGGCACCGGAAAGCAAACGCAACATCAAGGTTTCGGCCTGATCCTGCTGATGATGTGCCAGAACCAAAATTTCACTGGATTTTAGATGTTTGGAATAAGCCTGATAACGTGCGTTACGTGCCTGATGTTCCAGATTGCCGTCTTGCACTTCAACCGCTTCAACAATACAGGGTACATTCAGCGCTGCGCATTGATCAGACACAAATCGTCCCCAATCTGCACTGATACTTTGCAACTGGTGATCGACATAGATTGTACGGATTTTTTCAGGAAATAAATCAGACATCAGATGCAAAAGCAGCATGGAATCCATGCCGCCGCTACATCCAATCAAGAAAGTGCTTTCAGGAGGAAAGCACTGGATTTGCTTTAAGACGCCAGACCGGAATTGTCGCTGCCAAACTTCATTAAACGCTGGTAACGTGCTTCGCATCTTTCATCCGCATCCATCGATTGCAATTCTTCTAAAGCTTGTTGTAACACATCTTTAAGGTCTTGCATCACTTTTTCAGGCTGCAAATGCGCACCTTCACCTTCATCAACCACGTATTCAACAATACCGAGTTGTTTTAATTTCTCTGCAGTTAATGCCAGGGCTTCGCTGGCCTGTTCTGCTTTCTCTGCTGTTTTCCATAAAATGGATGCACAACCTTCAGGAGAAATCACGGAATAAATACTGTGTGAAAGCATCACCACACGATCCGCCACACCAATACCGAGTGCACCGCCTGAACCACCTTCACCTAAAACGGTGGCAACCACCGGAACTTTCAGGCTGGAAAGCTGTGCAAGGCTGGTGGCAATGGCTTCTGCCTGACCACGTTCTTCCGCACCGACTCCTGGATAGGCACCCATGGTGTCAATGAAGGTAAATACCGGCAGGTTGAAACGTTCAGCCATGTCGAGTAGACGCTGTGCTTTACGGTAACCTTCGGGATTACTCATGCCGAAGTTGTGTTGCAATTTTTCACGGGTGCTGCGACCACGATGTTGCCCAACAATCATCACTGGCTGACCATTAAAACGTGCCAAGCCACCGATCATCGCACCATCGTCACCAAATACCCGATCTCCATGTAAAGCATCGAATTCAGTGAAGATTTCACCAACATAATCCAGGAATTGCGGACGTTCCGGATGACGTGCAATTTGAACCGTTGTCCATGCTTTAGATTGAGCAGCTTTATTTTTCATAGGTCGACCATTATCCCTAAATTAACAATACCTTGTTAACCAATCACTTGTTAATAGATAAATTGTTCCGACTGAATATTCAATTCAATATCCCAATGCTTAAACTGCACCTGTTCATCATGCAAGTCTGCTACAAGCAAAGGCCATTGTTTGGCATCGCCAGAAACGCTGAGTTGCCATTGTTGCTCATTGATGACACTTAATTCAATGGCAGGAAGCATCTCATCGCTACGACTATGATTAAGCAAAACTGCTAAACGCAGCAATAGACATAAGTACACAAGTTTGCTACCACCGACCTTTGCAACATCTACGCGCGCATCGCCACGAAGTTTACGACGATGATGAGCGACCAAATGTGACAAATGGTTTTGATCAATTTGCGAGAAACCCGGAATATCCGAATGTTGCAATAAATAAGCCCCATGGCGATGGTAACCACTGTGACTGATCGCCAGGCCAATTTCATGCAAACACGCAGCACGACGCAGTAAGTCACTGTCATCACTGGTTAAATTTAGCGATTGTGCAACCCCATTAAACAATTGCTGTGCGGTATTGACTACACGTTCAGCCTGTTTGCTATCGGCGTTGTAGCGTCCCATTAAGGCATGTACAGAACGGTCGCGAACGTCTTCATGCTGGAAACGGCCCAGTAAGTCATACATCACGCCTTCACGTAAAGCACCATCTGAATAGACCAGTTTATCTAGACCCAGCACATCAAATACGGCATATAAAATGGCAATCCCTGCTGGCAAAACTGCTCGACGGTCTTCTTTCAGGCCATCAAATTCCATTTCAGCCACGTGCTTATATTTAAGCAACTTGTCTTTAAGTTTTTCCAGGCCTTCACGGGTAAGCTCTTCTTTTTCATTGCTCCAGCCCATGTTCACGGTAATCTGACGGCAGGCTTTAATCGTTCCGCTCGAACCTACTACCGTATCCCAACCCGCGGCTTTATAGGTATTGGCAATCCCTGAAATTTCTTTACGTGCAGCGGTCACCGCCTTATCAAAGATTTTCTGGTTAATTTCGCCATCCATAAAATAGGCTTTCGTAAAGGCAACACAGCCCATTTGTACAGATTCGGTATGAATCGGTTCGAATGCTTCACCAATAATCAGCTCGGTCGACCCCCCGCCAATGTCAATCACCAGACGGCGGCCGCTATTGGCCATGGTATGTGAAACCCCTAAATAAATCAGACGGGCTTCTTCGCGACCAGCAATAATTTCGATCGGTTTGGGTAAAATGTCAGCAGCTTTCTGAATGAATTCATGACCATTTTTGGCCTGACGTAAAGCATTGGTTGCCACAATACGCAAACGGTTGGGCTGCACTGAACTTAAACGTCCGACAAAACGTGCCAGACAGGCCAACCCACGTTGCTGAGCCGCTTCGGTCAAATTTTTATTTTCATCTAAGCCAGCTGCCAATTGTACTTTTTCTGACATCGAAGCCACTTTTTTTACTTCGCCATGATCTACACGTGCAATTGCCAGGTGAAAGCTGTTCGACCCCATATCGATGGCAGCAAGTAACTCTTCATCAATCAAAAAATCAGACATTATTCAAACAAACCTATAAGAATTGTGCTTAGAGTAATTCACATGCATGCAATTTAAAAGCCATTTATCAGTTCAACTGAACCAGTTTTTAATTTTTTTAATACCGTAAACCATTGTAGGACACGATAATCAATATCGTGAGCATCAATTAGACAAACTCAATATAATGATTGAAAATTTACATATCCCCCTACATAGTTAAACGAGGCTATGTAATACTTATAGTTATAGAACTAACTTAAAATTTATTTGGAGCATTCCATGTCTGGCAATATCGTAAACACAACTGATGCGAACTTCGAAGCTGACGTTTTACAATCTGACATTCCTGTACTGGTCGATTTCTGGGCAGGCTGGTGTGCACCTTGTAAAGCCATTGCACCTGTACTTGAAGTATTGTCTACAGAATTTGAAGGCAAAGTAAAAGTTGTTAAAGTTGACGTAACTGCTTGTGAAGCGACTGCCGTAAACTACAATATCCGCAACATTCCTGCACTATTGATGTTTAAAAATGGTGAAGTTGTAGCTCAACAAGTCGGTGCTGCGCCAAAATCTAAATTGACTGCTTTTATTGAAGAAAATATCTAATTTAAAACAGCTTGATTGAATCCAATACGCTATCGTCCGATAGCGTATTTTTTTCGTCTATAAATTGACAAAAATACGATTAGCTCTTATATTGCTTGTTCAAGGAATACAGGATTTCTGATCCGTCATTTTCTTACAAGACACAACACATAAGATCGCCGCTCGGCAACAGAAATTGTTTTTACACTTTTCTCTTCGAAACAATGAATCAGACCTCTGAATTGTTATTGTGCAAATACAATTGCGTTACGTTTATTGCGTGTAAGCGGCTGAATGTTGCTCCCTTTTCTCATCTCTATCCCAGAATTTTAATTCTATCTGACCCCCTATGAATTTAACTGAACTCAAGAAAAAACCGATTGGCGAACTCATCAAGATTGCCGAGTTTATGGGCCTGGAAGGAATGGCCCGTAACCGTAAGCAAGACATCATTTTTGCCATCTTAAAACGCCATGCAATGAATGGCGAAGAGATTTTTGGTGATGGTGTTCTGGAAATTCTGTCTGATGGTTTTGGTTTCCTCCGCTCAGCAGCGGGCTCTTATCTTGCAGGCCCGGATGACATTTATGTCAGCCCATCGCAAATTCGCCGTTTCAACTTACGCACCGGTGATACCATTACTGGCACAATTCGCCCACCTAAAGAAGGCGAACGCTATTTTGCGCTTTTAAAAGTTAATCAAATCAACTACGACACACCTGAAAACTCGCGCAACAAGATCCTGTTCGAGAACTTGACCCCATTGTTCCCGACTGAACAATTGGTCATGGAACTGGGTAACGGTACCACTGAAGACTTAACTGCACGTGTCGTTGACTTGGTTGCGCCAATTGGTAAAGGTCAGCGTTCGATTATTGTTGCACCGCCAAAAGCGGGTAAAACCATGTTGCTACAAAACATCGCGCAATCGATTGTTCGTAACAACCCTGAATGTTTCCTCATCGTACTTCTAATTGACGAACGCCCTGAAGAAGTGACTGAAATGGAACGTACGGTTCGTGGTGAAGTAATTGCCTCAACCTTTGATGAATCTCCAGCCCGTCACGTACAAGTGGCTGAAATGGTGATTGAAAAAGCCAAACGTCTGGTAGAACACAAGAAAGATGTGGTCATTCTGCTGGATTCGATTACCCGTCTGGCACGTGCCTATAACACTGTAATTCCTTCATCAGGCAAGGTGTTGACCGGTGGTGTGGATGCGCATGCGCTTGAACGTCCAAAACGTTTCTTCGGTGCTGCACGTAACATTGAAGAAGGTGGCTCTTTGACGATCATCTCTACTGCCCTGATTGAAACAGGCAGCAAGATGGATGAAGTGATCTACGAAGAATTCAAAGGTACCGGTAACCAGGAAATTACGCTTGATCGCCGCATTGCCGAAAAACGCGTGTTCCCTGCAATGAACATCAAAAAATCCGGTACTCGCCGTGAAGAACGCTTGATGAGCGAAGATAACCTTCGTAAGGTCTGGATTCTGCGTAAATTGCTGCATACTCAAGATGAATTGGCAGCCATGGAATTCTTGCTGGATCGTATGAAAGAAACCAAAACCAATGATGATTTCTTCGATCAAATGAAGCGTAAAGCGACCAACTAAACGGGTCATTATTGTTTTTCCATAAAAAGGCTATCTCTAGGGATAGCCTTTTTATTTGGTTGACTTTATTTACATAAAGCTACAATCCACCCTTTTCTTTGTAAACTTAATAGACCGGTTAATTATTCTTAAAAATATCAAATTTATAAAACCATAATTTTTAGCAAGTTATTTAGTATTTATCCAATATAAATCTTCCAATTGATTGTTATTTTCTGTTAAAAAAATGCTCATTTTTTATCTTTTTTTGCATTTTTTAATAAGCACCTAGTAGTAATTCAAAATGCGCAGTGATAGCATATTCGCAGACCAGTTAGACTGCCTCTGCATTGTTACTGCCTAACAAATTTTAGGAAGAATAAAAGCACTCAACAGGCTAACATAGGTTTTTTTTAATCTCATATTTTAGAGAGTGATGCCATGTTATTCAAAAAAATCGCTATTGCTGCTGCAGTTGCTACTACTTTAGCTTTCGTTGGTTGTGCTAAAAAAACTGAAGAAGCTCCTGCTGCTGATGCTGCTGCATCTGAAGCTGTTGTAGCTGCATCTGAAGCTACTGCTGCTGCTTCTGCTGCTACTGTTGAAGCTGCTTCTGCTACTGAAGCTGCTGCTTCTGCTGTTGACGCTGCTCCAGCTGCTTCTGAAGCTGCTGCTTCTGCTGCTCAATAATCTTTACGATTATTCAGTGAAAAAAGAGAGCCATTGGCTCTCTTTTTTTATGACTGAAATAAAGGTCAATCAAATCATATTGAATAAAAATATCTAATTTTTCAAACAATATGCTTCCTTTCCTATTCTAGATAGAAAACCAGAATCCTTTAAAAAAAACTTAAAACAAAAAAAAAGCAGATCAATCGATCTGCTCATTTCCTACGCGCTGACGGAATTTCTGTCCTGCGCGGAATGTGACTACACGGCGTGCTGAAATTGGAATTTCCTCGCCGGTTTTCGGGTTACGGCCTGGACGTTCACGCTTGTCACGCAACTCAAAGTTACCGAAACCCGAAAGTTTAACCTGTTCACCCGAGATTAGCGCTTGGCTAATCTCATCGAAGAACAATTCGACCATTTGTTTAGCTTCACGACGGTTTAAACTCGTGAGCTCACTTAAATGATCAGCCATTTCTGCTTTTGTTAGTGCTGTCATGAAGCCCTCAATGTCGCTTGGTAAGTGTTTTCCAACACTTGAAGGATATTATCCATACCTGATTTAATTTCAGCATCTTCCAATGTACGGCTCGGATGCTGCCACAGAAGGGCAAATGCCAGTGAGCGTTTCCCTTCTTCTACTCCTTGTCCAGTATACACATCGAATAACCATGTCGAGTCTAGCAGCTCCCCACCTGTTTTTTCGATAAGTCCCTGAATTTCGCTAACATTAATCTTATCATTAATTAAAAGCGCAATATCACGTCTTACCGATGGAAAACGTGATAATTCTGTAAAATTAGATACATAAGTTTGCAAAACAGCCTTTTGATCAAGTTCGGCAACCCAAGTCATGCCCAAGTCGAGTTCATCTTCCAAAGAAGGATGTAAACGACCGAGATAACCCACAGACTGACCATCTACTAAAATTTCAGCCGACTGTCCAGGATGTAACCAGCTACGCTCTGAACGAACATATTCAACTTTAACCCGTCCTGCTGCCAAAATTTCCTCAACTTCACCTTTTAAGTCAAAGAAATCCATTGGCTGAGCTTTGCCATGCCAAGATTCAGCTGTTTTGGCACCCACTGCAATTAAAGCCAAAGTCGGAATCTGTTTAAGATCATGAATGCTTTGCGCATTTTGATAATCAAAACGTAGTCCTAACTCAAAGAAACGCACACGGTTTTGCTGACGGTTGATATTGTATTGCACACATGGAATCAGGCTGGACAACAGTGTAGAACGCATTGCTGCCAATTCACTTGAGATTGGGTTCGCCAACATCAACGGATTTACCGCAGGATTCAGCTGTTTTTCAAGTTTGGCATCAGCGAAGCTGAAACTGATCGCTTCCTGATATCCTAAAGTCACCAGGGTTTGACGAAGTTGAGCCACTTCAAACTGATCTTGATGTTTGGCAAGTTTCACGTCAATCACAGGCAGGCTGATTTTAATATTGTCATAACCGTGAATACGGGCAACTTCTTCAATCAGGTCTTGATAGATTGCCATGTCATAGCGATGTGATGGAGGAACGACGCTCCATTGACCTTCAGCTTTAACTGTCACATCACAACCCAAACGCGTCAAGGCATCGGTAATAAAGTCAGATTCAACCTTATAACCCAATAACTGATCCACTTGAGCCTGGTTCAGTTCAATCGCTTCACGTTTTGGTAAAAGCTCAGACTTTTCTGCTACGGTAATTGGACCAAACTCACCACCCGCCAGTTCAGCAATCAGCTGGGATGCGCGGTGCATGGCAATAAGCGGCAATTCAAAATCTACACCACGTTCATAGCGCTGAGAGGCATCGGTATGTAAACCAAAGCTACGCGCACGGCCCGCAATATGTAAAGGCGCGAAGAAAGCAGATTCCAGGAAGATTTCCGTAGTTTCATCAGTCACAGATGAAGACAGGCCGCCCATGATGCCCGCAATCGCCAATGCCTTTTCATCATCTGCAATCACCATCACGTCATCAGATAGCTCAACTTCCTGTTCATTGAGTAGAACCAGCTTTTCAGCAGCAGTGGCTTGACGTACATGCACTGAACCTTGAACTTTTCCGCCATCAAAAGCATGCAATGGTTGACCCAATTCAATCAGTACATAGTTGGTAATATCAACCAAAATGCTGTGCTGACGGATACCTGAACGGGCAAGTGCACGCTCTATCCACTCCGGTGTAGGGGCTTTGGTATTGACGTTTTTGATGACACGACCTAAATAGCGTGGGCAGCCTGCAGTTTCCACAACGACTTTTTTCTCGTCAGCAATGCTTGCAGCCACTTCTGTAATTTCAGGTGTAGTCACAGGCAATTGGTTAATTACCCCAATCTCGCGCGCGATACCACGAATACTGAAACAGTCACCACGGTTTGGCGTGATACTGATGTCAATCACGTGATCATCCAGATCCAGATATTCACGGATGTTGACACCAACAGGTGCGTCGCTTGGAAGTTCTAACAGACCATCAATTTTATCTTCCAGGTCAATTTCAGAAGCACCGCAAAGCATGCCTTGTGATTCGATACCACGCAGCTTGCCTTTCTTGATTTTGAAATCGCCCGGCAATACTGCACCAATGGTCGCTACAGGAGCTTTCATGCCTGCACGCACGTTTGGCGCACCACAAACAATCTGTAAAGGCTCACCCGAACCGATATTTACGGTAGTAACTCGCAAACGGTCTGCATCTGGATGCTGTTCTACAGTGAGTACTTCACCCACAACGACACCGGTAAATGGTTTTGCAGCTGGCGCCAGCTCATCAACTTCCAAGCCCAGCATGGTGAGTTGATCGGATAAAGTTTCGCTATCAACTGCCGGGTTTACCCAGGTGCGTAACCAATTTTCGCTAATTTTCATAAATTCATTTTCCTGAATCTCCCTTAACCCCTCTTTTTCAAAGAGGGGAACTCTCACACGTTATTTTTCTTCGCGTAAGTCCCCCTTTTTTAAAGGGGGATTTAGGGGGATTTTTAAATCTAAAAATTCAATTTCTGTTTTAACACTCACCTCAATTGAGGGAGATATCATCAATAATCTGTCTTAAGCAAATTGGCGTAAGAAACGCACATCATTCTGGTAGAACATACGCAAATCGTTAATGCCATAACGCAGCATCGCAAAACGCTCTACACCTAAACCGAACGCAAAACCTTTATATTTTTCAGGATCAATGCCTGCTGCTTGAAGGACATTTGGATGCACCATACCGCAACCCAAAACCTCTAGCCAACGACCGCGTTCATCCATGATATCCACTTCGGCACTTGGTTCAGTGAACGGAAAGTAAGACGGACGGAAACGCACGGTTAAGTCTTTTTCAAAGAATTCGTTCAGCAGGTTCACCAACAAACCTTTCAGTTCTGCAAAGCTAGTGTTCTCAGCGACATACAGACCTTCAATTTGATGGAACATTGGCGAATGGGTCTGGTCCGAGTCACAGCGGTATACACGCCCCGGGCAGACAATACGGATTGGCGGCTGATTCTTTTCCATGGTACGTACTTGCACACCTGAAGTGTGGGTACGAAGCAAGTGGTTGGCATCAAAATAGAAGGTGTCATGCATGGCACGTGCCGGGTGATGCCCCGGAATATTCAGCGCTTCAAAGTTGTGATAATCATCTTCAACTTCAGGGCCTGTCGCAACCGTGAAACCGGCTTTGGTAAAAAATTGGCAAATGCGTTCCTGCACTTGAGTCACAGGGTGAATACTGCCCACACTTTGACCGCGACCCGGCAAGGTAATGTCGATCATTTCGCTGGCGAGTTTTTGTTCTAGTGCAGCTTTTTGTAATTCCGCCTGGCGTGTTGTGAGTGCGCCAGTGATGGCTTCACGGACCGCATGAATTTTCGCCCCAAAAACTTTACGTTCTTCAGGATCCATTTTACCCAGTGCCTTGGATTGTTCCGCGAGCTGGCTTTTCTTCCCTGTAAATTGCACTCGTACTTGATCGAGTGTAGCAAGGTCCTCTGCTGCTGCAATCGCAGCGAGCGCTTCAGTGGTCAGGGCTTCCAGTGACATAGTAACTCTCAAAGCAACAATTTAAAAATATAATAAAACCCCATATTCTAACAGTTTTTGAGCGCGTTGATGAAGTTCCCTGTAGAGGAAAAATTAGATTGGCAACCATATTTAGAAAAAGTATAAGATAAAGCCAATATTTATGAGATCAATAACAATGGCACTCGATCAGATTTGGAAACAGCAGCTTACTTTGGTGACCTATGGCAATGAATACCTCGGCCAGAATCTGAGCTTTAATCATTGGGTGCAACATGCCATTTTTAACCAGCACAATTTGCGTTTCCGGGATCTGCTGTCACAACATTTACTGGCCCAACATTTTCAAATCTGGCTGGAAGGTCTAAAAAGACAGGGAACGCTGCGCATCAGCCTGCACAGTTCCAGTCTGCTCAATGATGAACAGAATCCAAATGCCAACGTTGAACTGCTTGCCATTCCGCATTTTATTGTCAGCCATGAACACAATAAGAAAACCGCCTGGATTTTCGGCAAGGAATTGGCGGAATGGTATAACGCAGATCATGACTATGCAGCGCCCAAGCCACAACAGGAACAGTGCCGTCAGGAAACCTTCTGGCGTTTCGAGCTGAATTCAAAACTGGCAAAACGCATCGATGCCGATTTGCAACAGCCGAATTGGGATGACATTCAGGTTTATACCAATAACGAATTATTTGACAACAAATTTGCACAGGGCTTTACCGAGCCTGCGAATCGTGATTTTCCATATTATGGAATGCCGCAAACGGCAACGGAAAATGCCGATGGTTCCCCATTGCCGGAAAGTAAATATCTACCTTTACTGCCAAGCGATTATCAGGCGGATTATGCACATACCACATTGCATCGCCTAGAAGCCTTGTCGGCTCTTATTCAACAAAAACAGCAACATCCCTATCATGCGGATGGCAGTGAACTGACACCTGAAGAACAGCTGAATCTACGTCATTTCTCGCAAAAGCTGGATGATTTAACCGCAAAATTTATAGTCAAAGTTGCCAATCATTATCAGTCCGCACGATTGACCAAAGTTGAAGTGGCCAATCCACTAGATGGCGCGCCAAGCACTCCGCATACTACCCCACAGGTGAAAAGCCATCCTGCGCATGCTTCGCATAAAGTCGGTACATCCGGCGTGATTAAACTGATTTTGCTGACCATTGTCATTTGTGTACTGGCTTATTATTTTGGACTTTAATTTTCTATAAAGATGCTAAAAACTGCTGGCTTGAATAGAAAACTTTAATATCTATTGATTAGACTTCTTTCATAAATCATTTTAGAAACTAAAAATTGTTCGTAAAGCTGAAATTGAAAATAGATTTTAGTCGATATTAGATTCATGAGTGTGGCATGGATGCCACACGTTTCCCATCCCTTGCGCTGCATTTTAAAGCAGTGCTTAAAACTGGCTCAGGATGTCGTGTATGGGAAACAAAAGGTTTTTGTCTACTTTTGACCTTTCAAAAGTAGAAAGATTGCCTACGAGAAGGTAAAAAATTAAATCAATTAAATATGAGGCCGTGCTGATTTAAAAAACTAATATTGAACATTTTTTGATCTATGAAAGAGATCTTTTAATAGACATAAATATCTTTCAGCATGATTTAAATTCAAGATGAACCCGATAATCGAGTTCATCTTTTTTTGATTTTTATACCGATTGATCGGTTTATGCTTTAGGCTTTTTTTAGTGCCAGTTTTTTTAACACTTCTGATACTGCCACCATGGCAAAACTTGAAGTGACCACCACTGCCGAGCCATAACCGCCACAGCGCAGGCCGGCACTGGCACAAACCTCTGCGCCAGAGAACGGATTATCAATAGAATAAACACAGCTAATGCCAAATTTTTCTTTGGGCTTTTTACAGATGCCTTTGGCACGTAGCTGGCTGCGCAGTTTCGCCAGCATTGGGTCCTGTTCGGTTTTGGACAAATCGGCAACCCGAATTTTTAACGGATCCAGCTTGCCGCCTGCTCCACCCGACACAATCAGCGGAATTTTATTAAAACGGCAATGCAGCATTAACGCCAGTTTGGCTTTGACATCATCAATACAGTCCAGAACCACATCAGGGGTATTTTCTAACAGTTCTTTGACATTATCCGGGGTTAGATAATCATCCACCAGATTGATCTTGATCCGTGGATTAATCGAATAACAGCGCTCGGCCATCACTTCTATTTTTTCCCGCCCCAAGGTCGAAGTCATGGCCGGCAATTGACGGTTAATATTGGATGCAGCAACCACATCCATATCAATCAGGGTCAGTTCACCAATGCCGGTACGCGCCAAGGCTTCAACCGCCCAGGAACCAACGCCGCCAATCCCGATCACCATCACGTGACTGTTTTCGTACTGACGAAACGCCTCATCTCCATAAATTTTTTCTACACCTGCAAAGCGGCGCTCATATTCATCATCTTCAGGAAGATCAGTCATTCGTCATCTAACAGCTAAAAAACACCGCTGCATTTTATCAAATTCCAGCTGAATTCGATAATCTATCTCTTTCGCATTATTCAATAACTGTAGCAGGCATAAAAAAAGAGGCTTTTCGCCACTGCTGTCCCACAAATATCACAAGAAGAACCTCAATTGAGGTTCTTCTTGTTTTCGCCATTTTTTATCAGGCACAAAGAGTGACCTTAAAAGTTTCCTTTCAAATAA
>NZ_JBNCAT010000046.1:0-15188 GCF_049808495.1 Acinetobacter sp. G11 | reverse complement strand
ACCTTAACACTTCGCGCTAAGTTGCTGTTTTATCAGAAGTTTTAATCTTCATCACCGCCGATGGATGTGCATTCTACAGCATTTCACCCTCAATGCAACACCCTTTTTTAACTTTTCACATCATCAGGATATTTTTTAATCATTTTATCTTTTTTTTCCTACATATTTTGATCAAATTTGTTTTAATAAGCCTATGCAGAGACCTGTTAATATATTTTATTACGTATTTTTAGCTTTAAGTACCGGCTTCATAGAGCTCTAGGATTTTTTATGCGTCACTTTCATTATATTTGGGCTAGCTTTTTATCTTTAGGGTTAATTTCTCCTGTATTTGCACAAGATTTAGTTCCGTCTGCTGAATCTCAAACTACATCAGATCTAGACTCTGCTACATCACAAACTCAGACAGCTCAAACCTCCCGTCTTGATGCACTCAAAGAGTTAAAAAATATTAAAGCTAAAGACTTAAGAGTAGACGCCAATGCAACTCAACCTGAAAACCAGAAAGATCCTTTACAACCTTTAAACAGACAGATCTTTGCTTTTAATGACGTATTGGATCGCAATGTTGCCCGCCCTCTCGCCATTCAATATAAGGAAAAAGTACCGACTGAAGTGCGTGGCACTTATCGCCAGTTTCGTAAAAATTTAGGCGAACCATGGAATATGGTAAACCAGCTGATTCAAGGTCGTCCGCTCCGTGCCGCAGAATCTTTAGGACGCTTTACCATTAATACCCTCACCACCTTAGGCTTTGCTGATCCTGCTCGTCGTATCGGTTTATCTGCCGAAGAAGAAAACTTTGGCACGACACTGGGTTATTACGGTATTCCTTCCGGTCCTTATCTGGTGTTGCCTGTGTTTGGCCCAAGTACCTTCCGTGATACTGTGGGGCTGGTTGTCGATGGCCAGGCCCGTCCCCAAAAGTATCTTTTAGAAGATCGTGAAGGACTGTACTGGAGTGAGCAAGTGCTACGCGGTATTGATGCGCGTTCGCAACTTTTAGATATTGAAGATGTGTTACAAGGTGATAAATATTCTGCAATTCGCGATATTTATTTACAGCGTAAAAACTTTTCAATTGCCGAAAAAAAAGGACTGGAACCTGAAACCCTGTTCATTGAAGATGACCAAGACAGCTCTCAGGATCAGGATCAACAGGACAATCCTAATCAATCCAGTGATGCAACCTCTGAAGATTATGCAAACACCACACAAGTCGCATTTATTTAATAGTAATATGATCAGCACAGCATCTTCCTTTGCTGATCATTAGATTGTTATAGTACAGCTCTCGATGTTATCAATTTAAGGATCATACAATTTCTTTATGTATTTCATTCAACCGACTCGCAATATTCCTTATTTAGATCAGGTACTCAGCGCACTTCCCGGTGTGCAAATGATTCACATAGATGATATTGATTTGTATGACCCAACCATCCTGGCAATTGCTGATGTACAGGACTATCTTATCCATCAGTGGTCACTTCCCACGATTGTGCTGGCTTTTGAAAATGAAGGCACAGCTTTAGCCCAAGCCTGGGAGCTTGGGGCTTTAGCCGGCTGGATCTGGAACAAGCTGCCACGTGACCCGGAAGATTCCTTACTGAAAATTGATGCTCAGTACAAGCGCAATCAGGATAGTCGCGACCTCCCTTCAGCTGCAGAATTACAAAAACGCTTACTCCCCAACCCTATAGAATTGATGAACTATAAAGTTGAAACCCTGTTTCAACCTTCTGCCTATCTGTCTGGCGACTGGTATGATTACTGGAAAATCAGCGATAAAGAGATCATGTTCTATCTGGCTGATGTTTCAGGACATGGCGTGACCAGCAGTCTACTCACCTCCTGGATGGCGGCTTTTCACGGGCGCTCTAAAACACCACGTGAATTGGTCAAAAAACTCAATGGCATGCTGGTCCAAGAAAATATTGAAAAGCACATCACCATGATTGCCGGAATTTTAAACCTGGAAACGCATCAACTGCGTTGGTCAAGTGCCGGGCATTATCCTCCTGCCATTATCTTTGAACCCAATCAGCCGCCTAAAATTTTAAATACCAGCAGTTTCCCTTTGGGACTCACTGAAGACCTGGAAGTTGAAGAGTTTGAATGCGTACTGAATCGTCATGCCCGGTTTATTATTTGTTCAGATGGTGCACTTGAACCATTTGATGGCGGACTGAATGAACAATTTGAAAAATTAGTCTTTCATTTGCAAAATCAATCATTCCAGGCCCCGGAACATGTGGCAGACGATATTGCCATCTTAAGTTTACGCCGAATGAATTAATCACATAATCAATACGTTAACTTTCAACTAAGCAATATACGACTGTTGGCTACTTGAGTCTATAGTGGCCCTATGTGATAATTTTAATATCCTTCTCTGCAAATGGCATTTATATGTCAACAGGTCATGTTGAATATGCAAGCTTGAATGGAACGCATATTTTTAAGCTTATTGGCGAAGTGCGTGCTCAATCTTGTATCAGTCTAGACAAACTTCTTAGTAAACTTGAACAGCAATCAAATGTCGTTGGGGCAATCGTAGATTTAACCCAAACTACATTTATTGACAGTACGGTTTTGGGTGTCCTTGCCAAGCTGGGTTTAAAGCTGAAGCAAACCCATCAAATTCAGGCCGTCATGTTATCTACCAATCCGGATATTACCACCTTGGCCAACAGCATGGGTCTGGGACAGGTTTTTGTGATTTTAAATTACTGCGGTGACCCGAAAGTTTGTACCCGCGAGTTAATTGAAGAGCACATTACCCATAATGCCATGTTAACCACTGTTCTAGATGCGCATAAAACCTTGATGAAGTTAAATGAAAGTAACCAGAACATGTTTGAGCCTTTGGTGAAACAATTACAAAAAGAACAAGAGAGCCTAGAACAGGTCTCTCAACAAAACGTATAAAAATGATGATTTAGAGCTCACACCATGACTTTACTCTCTGTTGTACAAATGAATTCCCAAGATGATATTGAAGCGAATTTCATCGTGATCGAGTCATTGATACAACAAAGTAAAGCAGATGGGGCCGAGCTGATTGTTTTCCCGGAAAACTTTGTCTGTTTTGCCGCAGGAAAACAACGCGAGACTGCAGCGCAGTTTGAAAACCTACAGCAGCGTCTGGAAAAACTGGCACATCAATATGAAATCTGGATTGTGGCAGGGACACTTCCCTGCCCATTCCGACCGGATGGTTCCATCATTACCGATGGCCGTGTACGCACCGTCAGTTTATGCATCAGCCCTGAAGGGACTGAAGCACGTTATGACAAGATTCACCTATTTGATGTACAAGTGGGGGATGCTGTTGGTGGATATCAGGAATCTCGATTCTTTGAGCCGGGTACCGATGTGGTCGTTGCCCAAACCCCATTTGGCCATATTGGTCTGATGGTGTGCTATGACTTGCGTTTTCCTGAACTGGCTTTAACTTTACGCCATCAAGGTGCAAATATACTTACTGCACCTGCTGCATTTACCTATACGACTGGCCAGATGCATTGGCAGTTATTGCTTCAGTCACGCGCGCTGGATAGCCAATGTCAGGTTTTAGGTGCGGCTCAACAAGGCTGGCACGGTAAAAAACGTCAGACTTGGGGACATGCAGCTGCCAGCAATAGCCGGGGCCAAATTTTAGATATCGTTCATAGTGAAGGCGCAAGTTTAATTACCGTGCCGTTTGATCTGGCGGAACAAACCAAAATCCGTGAGTCAATGCCTTTAATTCAGCATCGTAAAATTATCAGCTTCTAATTTGCCTGCCTTAAAATCGAATTTTCATCTCTAGACTTCCCATAAAATTACAAAATCACTGCTTATTCTTTATTTAAAATCCCACACCATAACAGCTTCAACAAAAATGTAGGGATGAAAAAATGGCCTTAGAAAAAGCAGTCTATACAGCAAAAGCGAAAGCTACAGGTGGGCGTGACGGACGTGCAACCTCATCGGACGGAATTCTGGATGTCCAGTTAGCCGTACCCAAAGAAATGGGCGGACCGGGCGGCGGCACCAATCCCGAACAACTTTTTGCCGCAGGTTATTCAGCGTGTTTTTTAGGTGCCATGAAATTTGTCGCCAACCGGGATAAATTCAATATCAGCAAAGATGCCTATATTGAAGGTGAAGTCGGCATTGGTCCTATTCCAACAGGTTTCGGTATCGAAGTGACATTGAATATTCATTTAGAAGGTATGGATCGGGCCGAAGCACAAAAACTGGTGGATGCCGCGCACATTGTTTGTCCTTATTCCAATGCAACACGTAACAATATTAATGTAATCCGAAATGTGATTGTCTGATTTTCGAAACCTACTTAAAAGCAGCTACCCTTTTTGAGTAGGTTTAATTTTTAAAAATATTCTAAATTGATCTTAAGACCGAGATCTTCTAGTACACTATATGTAACTTTTTATTGACTCAAACAACGTCTAAATCATATCTAAAAATGAAATCACTTAGAAAATCAAATCACGAAATTCTTATACAGCTCACCAATATTGCACATAATTTTAAATCAACTGAAGAAAGCTATCTCCTTTCTTATCCTTATTTTTTAAGTTACTTCAAAAATTTAAAATCTATAAACCTGGAAAATTTGATTATCGGGATAAGCTTTACTTATTCTTGGATGCCAACCACCCTCAAAACAATAAATCTTCAAAACCCAAAGGAAATCATCACCCTATTGAATGATGTAAAAAATGGTAAGCTCATCGATGAGAAACAACTTACCACTTTAAAAACAGCCTTTAATAATTCTTTGGTCGGCACATCAAAACTATTGCATTTCATCAACCCAGAGCAATATGCCATATGGGATAGTCGTGTTTTTAGATTTCTAAACAATTCAGAGCCACATAAATACAAACTCGAAAAACCCAAAGTTTATATTGAGTATTTAAAGCTTATCGAAAAGCTAAAAAATGAAAAAGCCTTTGAAGCATTTTTTGAGTTAATGAAACAAAATGTTGGTTATGAAATTACCGAATACAGAGCATTAGAACTTGGATTCTTTATAGGTGCCAAATTTCAGCACAAAGAAATCTCCTGACTTTGCATATTTTAAAATATGAATTCACTCCTAAACCTTATTCATACTTAGCTCAGTTATAAATTTTCTTATGAATAATGAGGAAAAAGCAAAGCCGAGGAAGAGTCCTTCTAATCACTCCGCGGCTTCATTGGTCACACGCAGCACTTCTTCCAAAGTGGTTTTCCCTGCCAGCACTTTGCGTAAACCATCATCGCGGATTGAGCCGGACTGTTTACGTGCATAGGCTTCCAGTTCATATTCAGCAGCATTGCCATGAATCAGACGGCGCATCGGTTCATCTACCGGCACAATTTCATAAATGGCAGTCCGCCCCATAAAACCGGTATGCGAGCAGTGATCACAACCTTTCGGTTGCGGTAATTTTAATGCATTGTCTGTTTGTAAATGCTTAAAAATTTCGCTTTCAAAAGCATCCGCCTCATGCCAGGTTGCACAGCGCGGGCATAAGGTACGCACCAAACGCTGAGCGATCACGCCAATTAAAGAACTGGCCAGCAAGAACGGTTCAATCCCCATATCTTTTAAACGGGTGACTGCACCAATTGCCGTATTGGTATGTAATGTAGATAAAACCAAGTGACCGGTTAGGGATGCCTGCACGGCAATTTCAGCCGTTTCCAGATCGCGAATCTCACCGACCATCACCACATCCGGGTCCTGACGTAGCATGGCTTTTAAAGCACGGGCAAAGGTCATGTCTACTTTGCTGTTGACCTGCGTTTGTCCAATACCTTCCAGTTGATATTCAATCGGATCTTCAGCCGTTAAGATATTTTTTGAGCCGTCATTCAGGTCAGATAAGGCTGCATATAAAGTCGTGGTTTTCCCCGAACCGGTTGGCCCGGTCACCAGAATAATGCCATGTGGGCGATGCACCAGATGGGTCAAACGCTCATAATCCGGCTGCATCAAGCCCAGATGGGTCATATTCAGACGTCCGGCCTGCTTGTCGAGCAAACGCATTACCACACGCTCACCATGCGACGACGGCAAGGTCGAAACACGCACATCCACTTCACGTCCTGCCAACCTTAAAGAAATACGACCGTCTTGCGGAATACGCTTTTCAGCAATATCCAGTTTGGCCATAACCTTGATTCGCGAAACCAGCAGAGGAGCCAGTTCACGGCGTGGCTGCACGATTTCGCGCAGCTGTCCATCGACACGCAAGCGCACCGACAATTTTTTCTCAAAGGATTCAATATGAATATCCGATGCACCCACGCGGATGGCTTCAGACAGTAAGGCATTGATCAGCCTGACAATTGGAGCATCATCTTCCTGATCCATCAGGTCTTCAGCTTCGGGCACCGAATCTGCCAGACTGAGTAAATCTGGATGATCTTCCAGACCGGCTGCCACTTGCTGCGACTCACCGGTATCGCCCGCAAAACTGGAACTGAGCAACTGGTGAAACTCCTGCTCAGAACATAACTGGTGCTGTGCAGGATGCCCCAAATAGCGACGTGCTTCCTGTATCGCCAGCAGCGGCGTATTTTCACGACGCACAATAAAAGCCTGATTACCCTCGTAGCGCAGCAATACGCCATGTCGCTTGGCAAAACTATATGGTATTTGTAATTGTTTAAGTACTTGCATCAAAGTTTATAATGATGAATAAATTGATTTGAGTGTACTCTAAGCATAAGACAGCGTGAAGTCTGTTTTTAATGATTAAGCTATAAAGGAAATATGCCGTTGTCTAAAAACGATGAACTGGTAGATGCAGAGCAGCCCAATTTAATCAAATGGTGGGGCGAACAAAGCTTCGAATTGAACCAGCCTAAAGCCTGGCAGTTTGGTTCACTGTTATTTCGTCTGACCCGTGGTTTGCAGGAATGGCGCCTGGAATATCATCGTCCACAGGTGCAGTATGACTATGAACAGAAGTGGCATGCGATTGAAGATCCGAATTTTGCTTTTCCGCAACCGCTCAAAGTTGAACGTTATATGTTCAAGTCTACCCAAAATAAATTACAGCTGATGCCGCGTCTGGCTGATCGCTCGGTGGTGATTAAACCGGTCGATCCGATTTACATTCCGGCTGGCCAGCGCGGTACGCTGTATATCAGCACCCCTTTATGGATTGCCGGTTTTGTCGAAGGACAAAAAGATCCGCTGTTTGATATTCCGGTGATTCTACCCAAAGACACCTGGTTTGGGCCCAATCATCGTCATGGTGAAATTTGCTATGCTACAGCAGTGGATGGCCGTACTGAGCTGCATCAGCTCAAGCCACGTGCCTTTCGCGCGGTAACCCCCATTGAATTTCATAATACCAGCCATCAACAGTTACGCTTTGACCGGATGAATGTGCCGGTTTCTGCACTCCCCCTGTTCTATAGTGAAAGTACCGGTCGCTTATGGACGTCACAAATTAAAGTTTTGCATGAAGGCTTGGATAGACCGCCGCGCATCCGTATTGAAAACCGTACCCCTCCTCATGCGGGTGAAGTGATGTATGTCCATCCGCCACGTGAACCGGCAAGTGCCTTGTTTAATATGTTTGATTCATTTTTCTAGGGGGGTAATATGGCCGATTCAAATATTCCTAAAGAAATTACCAGCAGCTTCAAAAGTATTTTTACCAATATCAACACAGAACGCCTGACTGAAATTATCGTTGCCCTTGTACTGGGTTTTATTGGTTTTTTAATTGCACGTTTTGTCTCCAATACCTTTATCCGCACTGTTGGCTCACGCTTTAATGCCCACCAAAGTCTGGTTTGGCGACGCGGGATTTTTTATTTCATCTTCCTGATTTTTGTGATGGCCAGCCTGAAAGAAGCCGGTTTTAAACTGAGCGTGTTTTTAGGTGCAGCGGGCATTTTAACCGTAGCGCTGGGTTTTGCTTCGCAAACGTCTGCGTCTAA
Organism: Acinetobacter sp. G11; assembly: GCF_049808495.1. NCBI lineage: Bacteria > Pseudomonadati > Pseudomonadota > Gammaproteobacteria > Moraxellales > Moraxellaceae > Acinetobacter > Acinetobacter sp. G11. The sequence continues at coordinate 7,232 of NZ_JBNCAT010000046.1, read as the reverse complement.
CCTCATCAGCGGTTTGTTCCTGATCGGGGAAGGTTCTTTTGAAATCGGTGACACGGTACAAATGACCCTGATTCGTGGTCATACCATTGAAGGTGAAGTGATTTCGATTGACCTGCTTTCAGTGAAACTGCTGACTCAGGACAATGTCTATGTACGCGTACCGAATGAACAGCTGATTCGTGCCCCCGTCTACAACCTGTCCAAATTTCCCATTCGGCGGATTCCCATCACTTTAGCGATTAACTTTCATGAAGACATCATTAAAGTCCGTGAGGTATTGCTGGATGTTGCCAATAAATATCCACTGGTTTTAGCGGATCCGAAACCGGCAGTGACCGTAACCGCTTTCCGTGAGTCCTCGATTGAGCTGTTATTTGCCATCTGGTGTAACCGTGAAAACTTCCTGAAAGTCCGCGATGAAATGCAGGAAAGAATTCGCAATGGTTTTCTGGCCAATCAAATTGAAATTCCGGTACCGAAAATGGGCTTTGTCGACCGGCCAGCACCTGCCCAGCCTTTAAGTGATGAAGATATTGACCCGTATGCCAATGCCAAAGAAGTGAAGCGTGAGGCGGGGTTGAAATAATAAAATCCCTCCTAACCTCCCTTTCTTACACTTCATTTAAAGCGGCGCTTTAAATTTGCTCAGGGAGGAAAGTCCCTCTTTTTCAAAGAGGGATTTAGGGAGATTTTATTTATTTGCATCTAAAGAAAAGAAGTTACCTCTCCTTCTCTTGCGCCATATATGGCTCAGGGAGAAGGTCGGGATGAGGGATTCGTATTTTCCCCTTCAGGAATCGGTGCAATATACGCAATCATCAGCATCACAAAGCCTGCACCCAGGAATGAAATCACCCGGGTTAAGGTGCCGATATGCGACAGGTCGAACAGCACCAGTTTCAAGGTTACAATCACCAGAATACTGCCGCCCAAAATCCAGACTGAACGCAACTGTTTTCGGCTGGCCAGACTCATGGTCATAAAGGCCAAACTGACCCATAACAAAGTCAGGCTCAGTTGAACGGTTGCATTTCCCCACACCGCCAGTTCATTAAACGGCGTGTTTAAATAAACATGCAATGCACGCAGTACAATATAACTACTAAGCCAGAGCAAACTCAGCACCATCAGCACCGCGACAATGCCTTTATCCAGTCCCGATTTAACCTGCAAGGACAACATCCAGATAAAACCTGCCAGCATGGCAATACTGACCAGATCAAAAGGATTGATAATTGGCAGGATATAGCCCTGAAAGGCTTGCTGGCTAAAGAGTTGCGAGCAGATAATCCAGCTCGCCATCAGCACCAAACTACTGCGGGCTTGCCAGAACATTTTCCAGTCCAGATTATCCAGCTGCCAATAACACCAGGCACAAAAAAGCAAGGGCAAGATCACCACACTGATATAAGGCATACCCGGAAGGAGGGTTAAACTGGTCATAGCCAGACTGGTCAGGGTGCCAAAACTGACCCATTCTTTTTCAGTCCGCACACCTAGTAGTGGACGAAGCCACAATGCCGTCAGCATCAATCCGGAAAGTGCAAAACCCAGGCGATCAAACAGCGTTGGCCAAACAATAATGCCCTGCTGACTTTGATCAATCACAATAATCAGGGCAAAAACAAAGACCGGAATCAGACCCAGCCATTTGGGAAACAGCCAGGTCCAAGTGGCTTTGCACCGCAACATGGCTTCATTGATCAGCAGATAGAAACCGCTCACAATCAACAGGCTCATCACCAGCTGGCTGAAATGCTCAATTTCATCCAGTAACAGCACAATCAACATGGTGGTGGCTGACAGCATCTGCAAACAGTGGAAGGCTATCGTGGAGCTGCCCAGTTGCTGCCTAAAGGACTCTCGGCTATTTGCCACCACAACCACGGCAAAATAGCTCAGGCATAAGCCCCAATACATTGCATTGGGAAACTCATTCAATTCCACCAGATAATACAAACTGGATAAGCCGGCAACAATCATCAGTCCCATGGCTAGATAGCGACTGATATCCGACTGGCGATACAAGGCATAAATAAAAATGATCAGCCCTTCCACAGCCCAGCCGATTACGCTCCATTGTTTATGCAACAGAATCGGTGGAATTAATGCCAGAAAAATCAGCATTAAACTGAAATAGCTTTGAGAAATCAGCAGCACCGCCTGATGACGCTTTGAAAGTTGATACAGGCCTGCATATACGGCGGCAAAAGCCAGACTCGCTCCGGCTTGCCACAGTGTTTCTTCAAAATGCATTAAATAAATAAAAATATAACCGACCAGAGGTGCGCCAAAAATCAGGGCAATATCCAATACCGGTTTGAGCTTGAACTGAGCAATATCTTCTTTGGCAATCAGCTGGCTAAAACGAAAACTCAGCCAGACAAAGATTGCCGTATGCACTGCGACCAACAAGGTTAGGGTATTTTTCTCGAATTCTTTGCCCTGATAAAAGGCATAGCCACCGCCAACGATGACCGTCATCAAGAACGCGATTTGATTCAGCATTTTCCAGGGGCGTAAGGTACTTAAGACCGCCACAGCCAGATTGATCACTACATAATAAGCAATCAGTTCAATCGCGGTCGCGTTGCGGACCGGCAAGGTAAACGGTGCAATATAGGCAATAATCATTGCCATCAGCGCCAGTTCAATGGATTGCTGTTTTAAGCTGAGAATCAGGGTCACGCCCATAATGAGAGCAAAACATAATCCAGCGATGGCGAGTGTCGGAATCACCGCATTGTAATAGGCAAAGAAAAGCGTCAAAAACAAGGCCGCTAAACCCAGACCTTCCAAGGCCAGGGCGAAACTGCGGTTTTTACTCTGCATCCAGTAACCAAGTGCGGTTACAGCCCCACTGATGCCTGCAACAATTGCCAGCTTCACCGCCAGACTGAGTTGCCAATGTTCGGTGGCAAAACGCAGTAACAGAATAATACCAATCACCAGTACCAAGATGGCCACTTTTAAAACCGGATTACCTTGAAAAATCCACTGCTTAAACTGTTCAATCAATTCCGATGATGATGATGCAGGCTGAGTTTCATGAGGCTGAGACTGTGGATTTTCGACAACCGAAGAAACCAGCGTTTGAGGATGCTGTAATCGCGTTTGAATCTGGTTCAATACCCCTTCTAAACGGCGTAACCATCTTAAAAAGAAAAAAACCCAGCCTGTGATCCCGACCGCAATTGCAAATTCCCAATCAAGAATGCCGCCGACAATGGCAATAATTGAACAAAGATATAAAGGAACTTTAGAGCTTTCCTGAACTGAAAGATGTGTTTCTGCAGCAATTTGTGATGCCGGGGAATAGATCGCATCGACATATTGCATCACGCTCATGACAAAGGCCAAGCCACACAAATAGGTGAAGATGCGTACATCCAAAAACCAGGCCCCCACCCCAACAATAATCAATACCATCAGCCAAATCATCCGGATTTCGCTCTGTCCTTTCCCCATTTTTTCTTTATCTCAATCCTGATTGATTCGATGATACAACAGCTGTGACTTTGATTTTTAAGCATTCATCAGATATTCGGTAACACGCATCTTGAATGATGTGTCTATGTTCATGTGCAAAATCACGTACAATAAGGCCGATATTTGAATTAGGAATCTTTCAATGCCACCATTTGTTTTGGTCGATGGCTCATATTTTTTATTTCGTGCATACCATGCACTGCCACCACTAACCACTTCGACTGGTTTACAGACCAATGCAATTCGTGGTGCCATTTCTGCAATTCAAAAATTGATGCGCCGTATCCAGCCGACGCATATGGCGGTGATTTTTGATACGCCTGAGCCGACATTCCGTCATCAGCTTTCGCCCATTTACAAGGGTGACCGCCCAAGTATGCCGGATGAACTGTCTCAGCAGATTCCCTATCTTCATAACCTGATTCGTGCTTTGGGCATTCCTTTACACACCCTTCCTGGCGCCGAAGCAGATGACGTGATCGGCACCCTGGCTAAACGCGCAGAAGCCAAAGGTTATCAGGTGCTAATCTCGACCGGCGATAAAGACATGGCACAGCTGGTCACCGATAAAGTGACCCTGGAAGACAGCTTTAAAGACAAGCCGATGGATGTGAATGCTGTCTTTGAAAAGTTCGGGGTATGGCCCAACCAGATTGTCGACTACTTAACCTTGATGGGTGATACGTCAGATGGCATCCGTGGCGTACCGGGTGTCGGCGCGAAAACCGCGGCCAAACTGTTGACCGAATACGGTTCGATTGGCGGCATTCTGGAAAATGTCGATAAAATTAAAGGCAAAGTCGGTCAAAGCATTAAAGACAATGTCGAAGGCATTACCCTGGATCATCAGTTGGCCAGTATCGTATGCGACCTGGATATGGGTCTTTGTTATGAAGACCTGAAACTCGGTGATCCGAATGTTGAAGAACTGCGCCGGCTCTATACCGAACTTGAGTTCCGTAACCAGTTACAGTCCCTTGACCATCCAAATAATCCCAACAATTCCGTCTATAAACAGGCAGCCAAAAGTATTGCAACTGAGATCAATGCCCCAGCTGTCATCAATACTGAAGATGAGGCTGAACTGACCAGTGCAGATGATCAACTGGGCAAAGCCACTTATCACACCATTTTAACTCAAGCGGACTGGTACCCGCTTTTCCAGCGTTTAAGCAGCAGCAAACGTTTTGCCTTTGATACCGAAACCACCAGCCTGGATTACCGTATTGCAGAAATGGTTGGCTTTTCACTGGCTTTTGATGCCAACGATGCCTATTACATTCCACTGACTCATGACTATGAAGGTGCGCCTGAACAGCTGAATCGTGAAACTCTCCTGGCGCAAATCAAGCCGATTTTAGAAGATGCAGCAGTTGAGAAAATTGGCCATCATTTAAAATATGATGCGCATATTTTGCAAAATCACGGCATTGAACTGCAAGGCTGGTATTTTGATACCATGCTGGCATCTTACGTCCTCAATTCTGTGGCGACCCGTCATGGCATGGATGATGTCGCTCGCGTGTATTTAAGCCATTTGACCACCACTTTTGAACAGATTGCCGGTAAAGGTGCCAAACAGAAAACCTTTAACCAGATCGAGATTGAAGCCGCGGCACATTATGCGGCGGAAGATGCACATGTGACCTATCGTCTGTATGAAGTCCTGTCGAAAAAATTGCAGGCGATTCCTGAGCTGAACAATATTTTGCACAATATTGAAATGCCGGTAGCCCGTGTGCTCACCATCATGGAAGAAAACGGCATTGAACTGGACCTGAAGTTTTTAGACCAATTGAGCGTGGATTTTTCCAACACCATCCAGAATCTGGAAAACCAGATTATCGAACTGGCTGGTCAGCCGTTCAATGTCAGCTCGCCGAAACAGGTCGGTGAAATCCTGTTTGATAAACTGGGACTCAAAGGCGGCAAGAAAACCTCGACCGGTCAATACAGCACCAGCGAAAGCATTCTGGAAAAAATCGACCATCCGATTACCGATTTGATTTTGCAATACCGTGGTCTGTCCAAACTGAAAAGCACCTACACTGATGGCTTGCAAAAACAGGCCAACAATGACAGCGGTCGTGTGCATACCAGTTATCATCAGGCGCTCACCGCCACAGGTCGCTTATCCTCTACCGATCCGAACCTGCAAAACATTCCGGTTCGTGAAGAAATTGGCCGCCAAATCCGTAAGGCCTTTATTGCCCCTGAAGGCCGGGTCTTGCTGGCAGCCGATTATTCACAGATTGAACTGCGTTTAATGGCGCATCTTTCCCAGGACGAAGCCCTAGTGGATGCCTTTAAGCATGGTCAGGATGTACACCGCCGTACTGCTGCCGAAGTTCTGGGCATTGCGCTGGAAGATGTCACCAATGATCAGCGTCGCCAGGCCAAAGCCGTTAACTTTGGTCTGTTATATGGCATGTCCGAATTTGGCCTGATTCGTCAGCTTGGCTTTACCCGTGAAGAATCGCAAAACTATATCAAGCAATATTTCCATCGTTATCCAGGCATTTATGAATATATGCAACGTACGCGTCAGGTGGCTTTGGAACAAGGTTTTGTGGAAACCATTTTGGGTCGCCGTTTATATACGCCGGATATTGATGCGCGTAACATGATGGTGCGTAAAGCAGCTGAACGTGCGGCCATCAATGCCCCGCTACAAGGAAGTGCTGCTGACATCATTAAAATGGCGATGGTGGAAGTGGATAAAATGCTGCCGAAAGATCAGGCCAAAATGCTGTTACAGGTACACGATGAATTGGTATTTGAAGTCGATGCCGATATTGCCGATGCACTGGCACCGAAACTGGCAGAAGTGATGCAATCGGTGATCCAGCTTTCTGTACCGCTGATTGTCGAAGTGGGTAAAGGCATGAATTGGGACGAGGCGCACTAATCAACAAATTTCCCCTCTTTTCTTGCGCATCGATTTAAAGCAATGCTTAAATCTCACTCAGGGTTAGGAGAGATTCATTTTCTATTCTATTAGGAGATGAATCTTCTCAAAATGTACTCTCAATGCATAAGGGAGAAATTCTTTAATAAACTCAAAGAATTTCTCCAGTTATCATAAGTATCGAATATAAATGATGAAATCTTTTTAATTCAATCGATTATAACTTCCAATTTCTAAATAAAACTTATTAAAAATCAATAAACTTAGTTACACCAACACGCTGATCAAATTCTATCTGCTGTTCTGCAGAAAGCTGTGCGCGCTGATGACGTAATGAATAACCCCCTATCATCTCCCCATTCTGCTTTAAAACATACCAATCTAAAAGATCAGACTCACTGAACTTCAACCACTGTCCAATCTGAATCCATTTAAATTCTTCTGGTAATTCAAAAGGGCGGGCAAAACAGAAATTATCTTCAAAAAATGGAGTCATCAGCCATATATTCGCACCATTTTCAGAATCTAAGTTAACCGGAATATAAAATTTAACGCAGGCAAAATCACCTTCAGATATTTTTTTTAAATTTTCTTTAAAAATATGCAGTGATTTTCTTGCAGTTTCTATTGTTGCCACATATGCATCTGCCTCATTATCTATAAGTATAAATTTTGGTTCAAGCTCACTACTCATTTAACAATATCCTGATTTAAAAATATTTAATTCTTAGATTCTCAAATGAAGTGCAACAGAGATTAAATTATTGGAAGGAAGCAAGATGAGCTAGCATTTTGCTTCCGACCGACCAAAGTCAAAGTTGCATCATGAACTACA
>NZ_JBNCAT010000045.1:0-15884 GCF_049808495.1 Acinetobacter sp. G11 | reverse complement strand
TATTTGAAAGGAAACTTTTAAGGTCACTCTTTGTGCCTGATAAAAAATGGCGAAAACAAGAAGAACCTCAATTGAGGTTCTTCTTGTGATATTTGTGGGACAGTAGTGGCTTCATCTCGCTTTTCACCCTGCCTCACCTGGAACGCTAAATATGCATCACATCAGTGATGGTTATAAGCAGCATGTCCTCGATCTTTAACCGCAGCAATTTTTTTACCTTCCACTTTGGCCTGCTCTAATTGACCAGCCTGAACCAATAACCGGGTTTTATCAATCTCTGCCAGCAACTGGTCATACAAGGCATCTGAGCTCGGCGCTTTTGCATTATGGGCTTTTAATTTCAATTTTTTTGCATCCAAAGCTGCAGCCTTCATATTATCCAGCGCTTTCAATGCATCGTTCTGATTATCCGCCTTGTTAAACATTTTAAAGTTTTTTCCAAGCGTCATCATATTTTGTTCAAGCGTACCAGCAAAACTTAAACTACTGAACGACAAAGCAGCAGAAAGCATGACTGTGGTGAATGTTTTTTTAATCATGTTGATGTCCTTGTAAAGATCCGTTTCAAAAACAGGAGAGTCTTATTGTTACAGTTAAATTGCTCTAAACATTTGCGCTTTAAGCATTCAACATAGTGTAGATAGCATAAAAAATGCAACGGACAGGTTGCATTTTAATTCATGACCTGTGTTTTAAACTGGTTCTATTTCCTGTTGCAAGGCATCATGAATTGCTTCTACCAGCTGCTGCGCGATTTCCTGTTTCGAGGCTTTTTCCAGATCACGTTTTTCCATCTGATAACTTTCAGCAAAAAATACCGTCATGGCATTTTGGTCCGATGCAAAACCGATGTCGGAACGTGAAACATCATTGCAGGCAATCATATCCAGTTTTTTAGCGACCAGCTTGCCGGCGGCATATTCTTCCACATTGCGGGTTTCAGCGGCAAATCCCACCATAAATGGACGTTTTTGTTGCTGGGCAATGGTTGCCACAATATCCGGATTTTTAATTAAAGCCACATTCAGCTCATCACCGGCTTTCTTGATTTTATGCTCGGCCACTTCTGCGACGCGGTAATCCGCCACCGCAGCCGTGGCAATAAAGATGTCACAGCCTTTATCTAGCTGCTCCATACTGTGTTCCAGCATCTGCATGGCAGACTGCACATTAATACGGCGTACACCATTTGGAGTATCCAGACTGACCGGTCCTGCAATTAAAGTGACTGTGGCACCGGCTGCATAACAGGCCGCAGCCAAGGAAAAGCCCATCTTCCCGGTACTGTGGTTGGAAATATAACGGACCGGGTCCAGCGCTTCACGCGTAGGTCCCGCAGTAATCACGACATGTTTGCCGGCCAGCATGCCAAATTTTTCTGCAATCGCACGCTGTGCACGGTGGAAATATTCAGTCACCTGATGTGCTAAATCTTCCGGCTCAGGCATACGTCCCAAACCGACATCACCGCAGGCTTGTGAACCGGCATCCGGCATAATCACATGCACGCCATCTTCCACCAGTGTATTCAAATTGCGCTGCGTCGCTTTGGCCGCCCACATTTGCTGATTCATGGCAGGTGCGACCCAAACAGGCGCTTTGGTCGCCAGATATAAAGTACTGAGTAAATCATCTGCCAAACCTGTCGCGAATTTTGCCAGCGTGTCACAAGTTGCAGGGGCAACCAGCAGTAAGTCGGCCCAACGCGCCAATTCAATATGCCCCATGCCTGCTTCAGCTTCAGGATTGAGTAATTCAGTGTGCACCGGATTTCCCGACAGGGCCTGAAAGGTCAACGGAGTAATAAAAGCCTGTGCCCCATGCGTCATGACCACACGGACATTAAAGCCTGCATCTTTTAAACGACGGACCAAAATGGCACTTTTATATGCCGCAATACCACCAGTTACCGCTAAAACAATGTTTTTATTTGGAATCACACTCAAATCGAAGCTCACGAACAGGCTACCTTTCTGTTGCAGTGGCGCTCACAATAGCATTAAATAAAGTCATACCCAAGTCAGCGACTTGCTGTAATACCCTCACTAATAACAAAAAAGTCTAAAAACAATGAATTTATCGATTAAACACTGGCCTGAACAGGAACGTCCACGCGAAAGGCTGATTCAACAAGGCGCTGCAAGTCTGTCAGATGCTGAACTGCTGGCCATCTTTTTACGCTCCGGCTCCAGGCAACATTCTGCCGTTGAGCTTTCGCGCATGCTCTTGCAGCATTTTGGCGGGCTCAACCCTATTTTGGATGCCGGACTTCAAGATTTAAGCCAATTTCATGGCATCGGTGCAAGCAAATATGCCCAACTGATTGCGGTGAAGGAATTGGGACGGCGCTATATTTCCGCCCATTTACAGCAGGGAAAAATTGAATTAAGCAATTCAAAAATACTCCTGGATTTTTTGAAATTCGAATTGCTGGGTGAAAAGCAGGAAGTTTTTGCGGTACTTTGCCTGGATGCACATTTAAGAAAAATAAGCTTTAAGAAAATGTTCTATGGTTCGCTTAATTCGTGTGAAATTTCTACAAATCAGTTGCTGCGTCATGCCATCAATCAACATGCCAGCAGTCTCGTCATTGCGCATAATCATCCTTTGGGGATGCCACAGCCATCCAGTGCCGATGTCGAACTCACACAACGTATTCTAAATGCCTGTCAATTATTGGAAATCAAGCTGATTGACCATTGTATTGTATCACCAGAAGGAAGCTGTTCTATGGCGGAGCTGGGGCTGATTTCAACTCAACAATAGTTGTAACAAATATTGACAAAAGCCCTGCTAACATTGAAGATCAACAAAAAATTTTGATGATACTAATAACATGATTGTTCGTGATCAACCTAGTGTATTCAAGCTGCTCTTTTCCTGGCGCGGAACCATCCTGCCCAAGGTTTTGCCGCCTTTAGGTGTGGTCATGCTGATCTCCTCAGTGATTGGCGGTCTGTCTTATATTGGTTACTTTCATTTTCCAGAACTTCCCTTAGTGGGCTTTACCTTAATTGGGGTGGTGCTGTCGATTTTTCTGGGCTTTAAAAACACCGCCTGTTATGACCGTTGGTGGGAAGCCCGTAAACTGTGGGGCATGCTGATTGCCAATGCGCGGCATTTTGACCGCGACTGTCGCATGCTCAGCCAAGGACGCCGTGAACGCATCATTCAGCACGTGATTGTGTTTGCCAACGTACTGCGTGACCGTTTGCGTCATCAAACGGCGAATCCTATGGCATTGGTAGAAACCAGCGGCATGAGCCAACAGGCTGTAACCCAGCTTTACCAGCAGGCCAATGCACCGCAATACACCTTGAGCCTGATTCAATGGGAATTGATGCAAGCGCTTAAAGAAGGTGAAATTTCCGATATTATTTATACCCAGATGAATCAGCATGTGGCTGAACTGAGTCTGGTTCAAACCGGTTGTGACCGTATTGCCACCACACCTTTGCCTTTTGCCTATTCAGTCTTACTAAACCGTACCGTGTATTTTTTCTGTTTTATGTTGCCGTTTAGTCTGGGCGCAACCTTGGGTTTGGCGACGCCTTTAATGGTCGGTATTTTGGCTTATACCTTTTTGGGTCTGGATGCCTTAAGTTCCGAAATTGAAGAACCTTTCGGCACGCAAAGCAATGACTTGCCACTGGACTCAATGGTGCGCACCATTGAAATTGAACTCTTGGGAACTTTGGGTAAACCAACCCCACCACCGATTCAGGCACAGGATCATAATTTGCTTTAGACCCTCTTCCCCTTGCGGAATATATTCCTCATCCCAGAGGGAGAAGGAGCTTTTATCCTTTCTAAATTTTAATAATGGATATCGCCTCTCCTTCTAGGAGATGAGCAGCACTGCTGCGCAAGGGAGAGGTCAAATAAAACTCTCCCAAATCCCGACCTGTCCTTCTTTAACGCGCGGAATATTGCCCAGCTTGATCCACGGCATATTATCACCATGAAAATCACTGCCCACAGAGACCTTAAGCCCAAACTGTTCAATCATCCGGTCGACCATTTGGCGGGTTGAGGCCGGCTCAATCGCTGGCGGAAGCTCCACGGCATCCCCACCAAACTGGGCAAAAATTTCGATCAGATAACGGATATTAGTGGCCGATAAATCATATTTCGTCGGATGCGCCAGCACGGCGAAACCTTGACTCTCATGAATGACCTGAATGGTTTCTTCCAAACCCAGGCCATCAAATTTCACATAGGCTTTTTTGCCTTCTTTAATATATTTATCAAAGGCTTGTTGTGGACGACTGACATAACCTTTTTCTACCAGGGTTTTGGCAATATGGGTTCGGGTGATCCGGTCTGCAACCCCCTCCACTTTGGTAATCACATCAGCATAAATATCCTCACCAATCAGCGGAACCAGCAAATCGCAGATCTGTTTGGCACGAATCGCCCGAATCTGTTTTTGCTGCTCCAGTAAGGCAAGTAACGGTTCTGGGTTTTGCATATTCAATGCAACCACATGTACGGCATAGTTTTTTTTCGTTGCCGGACGTGACCATTGGCTGGATATTTCGACACCTGAAATAATATTCAGCGGTAAAGCCTGCGCAATATTTTCAGCTATTTTTAAGCCATCCATGCTATCGTGGTCCGTCAGCGCAAGGGTATGAATGCCTTTTTCCACGGCTGCATGCACAAGTTGTTCTGGAGACAAAGTTCCATCAGAAATATTACTATGTGTATGTAAATCTATGCCTTGCATCACTTATACTATGTCATTTATTTGATCAGATTTAGATACTCTAACATGAAAGCACTTTTAGACTTTGTGCCACTCATTATTTTCTTTTATTTATATAAAACTGTTGATCCCAAAGATACCGAACATCCGCTATTACATTTGATCGGTTCAGCGGGAGGTATTGATAATAATAACATTTTAGTGGCTACCGCAGGTCTGATCATCTCAATGCTGGTGGTGTATGGGGTCTTATTTGTCAGCCAGAAATTTCGCCTGGATAAACAGCAATGGATTGTGCTGTTTATGACAGTCATTTTTGGTGGCATTACCTTAATGCTGAGCGATGATTTTTATATCCGTTTGAAAGCCGCTCTTTTAAATATTGTTTTTGCAGGTGCCTTCCTGCTTTCACCTTACTTTACCAAAGACAAGAAACCCCTGATTCAGCGTTTATTTGGACCTATTTTCAATTTAACCGCCAAGGGCTGGAAAAACTTAAACTTTGCCTGGGCTGGCATGTTCGCATTCATGTCGTTCCTGCATGTTTTTTTCGCTTTTTTATTTGCGGACGGAAAATATTGGGGCGAATTTACTGCATTTGGTGACATGATTGTGATGTTTTCCTTTATCATTGTTCAGTTTATTGTCTTGCGCAAATATTTTAAGTCGCCTGAAGCCTAATTCAGGTCAACTGATCGAGAAAGAATATGCCTTTATTCGTCGTAACGTGTACCGATAACGAGGGTACAGTCGAAAAACGTCTAGCTACGCGTCCACAGCATTTGGAACGCCTGCAAAAATTAAATGATGAAGGTCGTTTAATTGTCGCGGGTGCAATGCCTAAAGAGCCCGGCAATCCACAGGCAGGTTTTTATGGCAGCACGATTATTGTTGACTTTGAAACCCGTGAAGCACTGGATACATGGCTGCAAGATGAGCCTTTCTTAAAAGAAGGCGTATATGGTCATATTGATGTGAAACCTTTTAATAAAGCTTTCCCTCAAGGATAAAATCATGCGTGTTGTAGTTTCAAGCTTATTGGGTTTCTCTTTAATCTGTTCAACAGCTTGGGCGGTGGAATCTGCTCCTGCTCCGACACCTGCTGTAGCCCCTGCTGCTCAAGCGACGACTGCAACACCTCCACCACAGACCACCCCACAAACCTTACCTGCAAATAAGCCGGGTACTGTTCCTGCTACCAAGCTGGATGCCAATGGTTTACCTTTGGAAACCAAACCGCTGACCGCAGAACAAATTGCCAAGAATAAGGCAGTGCAAGATGCCAAAGTCAAAGCGCTGGTTAAAGATCAGGCCACCCGCTTACAGCAACTGGAAAAAGCCAATTTAGATGCCTTGGCACAAAACCAGGAACTGCAATTGAAAAATGACAGTTTGGGCGTTCAGGTGCAGGTGTTGCAAAGTGAACGTAGTGCACAGATGTTTTTATACGGCGCAGCGACGATTGCAGTCGGCGTGTTGCTTGGCTTCCTGATTGCCAGTTATGTGTATACCAAACGTCGTCGCCAGTGGTAATGACAATATTTACTGATTCATTTAGTTTTACAGCTTGATTTAAAGGTTATTTAGGTTTGTCCCATCCTATTCAAACTGCCGATCTGGATTGGCATCAGGTCGATGGCATTGAGGTTCCCGTTTCCAAACTGTTTGGAGACGTTTATTTCTCTAAAGATAATGGTTTGCTGGAAACTCGGCATGTATTTTTAAATGGCAACGATTTATCGACCCGCCTGGCAAAGCTGAATGATTTTGAATATTTCTGTGTTGGTGAAACCGGTTTTGGCACCGGCTTAAATATTCTGGCCTTATGGCAGCTTTGGCAACAGCTTCGCCCGGACAATCACAGCCATCTGCATGCCATTTCTGTAGAAAAATTTCCCTTAAGAAAAGATGACCTGATTCGTACTTTAAACGTATGGCCTGAACTGCAACCTTTGGCTGAGCAATTAATTGCCCAATATCCGATGCCGATTGCCGGCTGTCACCGTTTATCCTTTCCGGATGAACGTTTTAGCCTGGATTTATGGCTGGGTGATGCCCATGATGTCTTTCCCGTCATGGAAAAAACAGCAACAGTCAATGCATGGTTTTTAGATGGTTTCGCCCCCTCTTGTAATCCGGATATGTGGGAAGAAAATGTTCTCAACAACATTGTGCGTTTATCGGATGTCGGGACAACTTTCGCTTCATTCAGCGTGGCTGGCGTACTGAAACGCGGCCTGAAAAATCACGGCATTACCATTACACGTCCGCGCGGTTTTGGACATAAACGGGAAATGCTTAAAGCCATCTGGAATGCGCCTGAACAACAGTCAGAATTTTCAAATGATTTAGATTCTACTGAAAAAAAAGCCAAACTAAGCGCTACGGTTTTTAAACAGCGCCAGATTGCGATTATTGGCGCAGGAATCGCCGGTTTAAGCTGTGCCTGGGCGTTTGCTCAGCGTGGCCATCAAGTGACGATTTACGACCAATCTGCCCCCTTATCGGGTGGTTCTGGCAATCCATTGGCCTTACTGAACCCAAAACTGTGTCCGGTTGAACAAAGCTCAGAACATCTAATGACACTGGCCTGGCAGCATGCATTAAATCATTATGCACAATTCAAAGCTTTCCGTCCGATTCAGGTCAGCCAGTTAGCATTGAAAAATGCCGATGAGTTACTGGGACTGGTAGAACAGTATCCTGAAGGAATTCTTCAAGCAGAATCCACCACAAACTGTATTCTAAAGACTGAATTCTCCAATCTTAATGTATTGCAGGCAGGCGCTGTTTCTCCACATCAATTACGAGATCAAATCCTAGAACATCCCCTGATTCAGTATCAGCAAGCAGAAGTGTCCGAGATCAAGCAAGCCACCTTGATGAAGGTGCTCTCTACTACTGGGCAATTATTGGGTGAATTTGATCATGTGATTGTTTGTGCTGCACGCAACAGTCAAAACTTCTTTGCACAATTTCCTGTTTTGAAGCCGATTCGCGGACAAGTCAGCTGGGTAGACAACTCCGTACAGCCTTTAGATGCCCATCAGGCCTATAGCTATGGCGGCTATTGCATGCAGCTCAATGCAGATCAGCTTGTTTTAGGCGCATCGTTTTACCCGAATCGTGATGATGAGGAAGTCCTACTGGAAGATCATGTGCATAACTATGAACTGATCCACAGTGTTTTTCCTGAATATGCCAAAACTTTAGCACCGGTGGAAAGCTGGCAGGGTCGTGCTTCAGTACGCGCCCAAACTCAGGATTATTTTCCGGTCGTGGGTCAGGTACAAGAAGATCAGCAGATTTATGCATTGACGGGTCTAGGTTCGAAAGGGTTTTTATTTGCACCGCTATGCAGTGAAGTTTTAGCTGCACAGGTGTTGGGCGAAGCCTGCCCTGTTTCATCGAGTTTAGTGCGTAAACTGAGTGCCAGACGTTTTGAAAAGAAAGTAAAAGCGAAGAAACCTTATTTTAAAAATCCTCATCTTTTATCAAAAGGTGAATAGCACCGCTACCAAAGCGGGAGATTCTAAATTTTCTGCCCACCCTTTTCAAACTCAGCAAATATTCTAAAGATTCTTATCTGCCGCCGAGGGAAATGGAATTTTCTGTCTGCCAATAAAAAAGCGCCTTACGGCGCTTTTTTCCTTACGCACCCTGCTCTAAAGGGAGGCCTGCATCACGTGCAGCACGGGTACCACCCATCAATACCACATACTCACGTGAACTATCCAAGTTTTCCAACTTTTCAGCAGCACGGGGAGCCTTACTGCCACCACCGCATAAAATGTAAATAGGCTGATCCGACTCCACCTGAGTTAAGCTATTTGCATTTAGGTTATCGATGGGCTGGTTCACAGCACCTTTTACATGACCTTCAGCAAAGGCTTTTGTATCACGAACATCCCAGATAATTGCATTTTCTGGGAACTCAAATGTTGTAATTTCTTGTTTACGGATCATTGCGCACTCCTTTGATGTAAACAACACTTGGCAAATGAAGAAAACATCCCTAGCATCTCAGATATTCTTTCCATTTGTAAAGGTCTAAACCATGCCTTCTTTCGATATTGTATCTGAATTAGAAATTTTTGAAGTAAATCATGCTGTTCAAAACACGCAAAAAGAAATTGCAACCCGTTTTGACTTCCGCGGACAAGACGTTTCTATTGAACTGAATGAAAAAAACAAAGAAATCAAAATCAGTACCGAAAGCGATTTCCAATGTGAACAAGTCTACAGCATGCTGGAAAATCATTTCTTCAAACGTAAAGTGGATATTCAGGCGCTTGATCCGCAAAAAATGACTGCTTCTGGCAAAAATGTGATTCAAGTAATCAAGCTAAAAGATGGTCTTGACTCGGATACCGCAAAAAAAATTAATAAAGCCATTAAAGAAAGCGGCATCAAGGTGCAATCATCTATTCAGGGCGACAAGATTCGTGTAACGGATAAAAAGCGCGACACTTTGCAACAAGTGATGGCTTTTTTAAAAGAACAGCAATTTGGTGTGCCTTTGCAGTTTAACAACTTTAAAGACTAAGGCATTGCTGCCGTAATATGTCGAGGAATTCCATGACACCGACCAATCGCTTATCGAAACTGGTAAAAGCAACGGCTAAATTACCTCAGGGCATCCGCAGTAAACTGTGGAGCAAAGTGTTTGGTCGGGTCGTGCCGATGGTGGGCAGTGCCCATATTCGTTATCTGGAAGTCAGCCACGGCAAAGTGGTGGTCAAGATTGAAAACCATCGGGCCATGCAAAACCATATTGGCCAGGTTCATGCCTGCGCCATGGCGCTGATTGCCGAAACTGCCACCGGTTTTGTTACAGGCATGAATGTTCCGGACTCCTGTATTGTATTAATCAAAAGCTTAAAAGTTGATTTCAAGCGTCCATCCAAAGGTGCAATGATTGCAACCGCCACCTTGACAGACGAGCAGCAAAAGCTCATGCAAAACACCGAGAAAGGTGAAACGCTAGTAAGCGTTCAGGTGACGGATGAATCAGGTGAAGAGCCTATTCAATGTGAAATACTCTGGGCCTGGGTGTCCAAGTCACAATTAAAAAACTAATTTGTTTTTAGTTCTACCAATACCAGCTAAAAAATTAGACTGATAAAAAAAGCCCAATCAGGATTGGGCTTTTTTTACTCTTGGAATTATTTCTCTTGCTGCGAAGCTAAAAATTTTTGTTTGACCTCATCCGGAATCTGACGCTTGGCCCCTTTTACATCCACAGCGACAAAGGTAAACACGCCTTCGGTTACACGAGTAGGTTCACGCGAACTGTCATGACTGTCCCACACTTCAATTTGCATTTGAATTGAAGTATTACCCACTTTTAAAATTTTGGTATAACAGCTAATCACATCGCCGACTTTGACGGGAACCAAAAAAGTCATCTGATTAATTGAAATGGTTGCACAGCGTCCTTTACTAAAACGCTCTGCATGAATTGCACCTGCCAAATCCATTTGTGAAACGATCCATCCACCAAAGACATCACCACTCCAGTTGGTATCTGCTGGCATTGCAATTGTTTGAAGGGAAAGCGTTCCTTCCGGTTTTACATGAGTATCTGACACGTTAACTCCCAGTATTGGCATTTAAATGTTGATCCAGCCACTGCTGTAGCTCTGTGGATCGTAGCGCACCGCTTATTCTAGCAATTTCATTGGTTTTATTCATCAAAACCAAGGTGGGAATACTACGCACATTAAACGCACCACTGAGTCGGGGTGATTCTTCGGTATTAATTTTGGCAAAAATCACTCTCGGATTTTGTTTTGCCACTTGTTCAAAATGAGGGGCCATCATCTTGCAAGGACCGCACCATTCCGCCCATAAGTCAATCAGTATAGGCAATTCACTATGGGTCACGAAGTTACTAAAATTATGCTCATTCAACTCTATGGGAGCCAGAGGAATAAGCGCATGTTGACACTGACCACAGTTTGGATTTGCTTCCAGTTTATCTTCCGGTACTCGGTTTCTGGCACCGCATGCAGGACATACAATAATCATTTAGCTCACTCCAATATGTTGGTGTAAAAATTCTAATTGCGTTGATATGGCTTTTTCAAACCATTGACCATGATAGATATCAAAGTGTTGCATATCCCATTCATGGTATTGTACATAAGGTGCGATATTGGTCGCTGTTTCACGGCTAGATTCAATTGGAATCAGACTATCTTGTTTAGAGGCAATAAATAAAACAGGCACATTGATTTTACGCACATCCTGAATAGGACGATAACGGATCAGGTTGAAAAAGACGCGTGCAGGAATCTCGCCACTCCAGTAATAATCAGGATTAACAATGGATAGATATCCCTCATAACTATCTGCCGTAGGCATAAAGCATAAACCCTTTTTGCTCACAACGGGCAATGTTTTCGGAGACATCCCCACTTTCGCGCCCATATAATCCTGACTCGATATTTTGAGTGCCTTAGGCAATTGTTGCAAAGGATAAAGCTTGGCACTTTCCGTACCATCGACAAATGGCACTTGCACCATCACCGCTTGGACATTTTTTAATTCTGCCGCTAAATTTAAGACATAGCCACCACTTAAAGAGGTTCCCCAAAGTACGATACGCCGTGAATCAATCGATTTCCGCGCCACAATGTGTGCAATCATGGTTCGCCAATCTTCCAATTGTGATTGAATCGAGACCAGTTCACGTGGACGACCGGTACTCCCCCCCCAATAACGATAATCAAACAGTACAACGGCATAACCCGCCTGGGCAAAACGCTTGGTATATTGAACCAGTTTAAATTGACGTAAAGCAGCCAAACCATGTGCCATAATAATGACAGCCGGTTTATGTTCAGTTTTGGGACGATAAAAATCCGCAGCAATGACCTCTTGTCCACTATTTACATATAGGGGTTCAACCGTATAGGAATGCATACGCGCTCCGGTGCGTTATTTTATGATTATAATCGCTTATAAAAATTTCAACTGATTAAACTCAAGTTTCAGCTTAATGCTATCATAAAGCATATATCTATTGAGCAAATTATGGAGTGACAAAATGAGCGAAAATGTCGGCTTTGCAGGTCAAATTAGCCCAGAACAGGTAACGCAAGTTGTTGAAAAAGGTTTTAAATCGATTATCAACAACCGTCCGGATATGGAAGGTGGTCCAGAGCAGCCTACAAGCGCACAAATTGAAGAAGCTGCACGCAATGC
This sequence comes from Acinetobacter sp. G11, assembly GCF_049808495.1. Taxonomy (NCBI): domain Bacteria; kingdom Pseudomonadati; phylum Pseudomonadota; class Gammaproteobacteria; order Moraxellales; family Moraxellaceae; genus Acinetobacter; species Acinetobacter sp. G11. Next base: position 3,967 of record NZ_JBNCAT010000045.1, on the reverse strand, counting down.
AGGCTTAGACTATGTTTTTCAACCCGTCGTTGCAGGTCAAATTACGGAAGTTGATGTGCGTACATTTGCCAACCACTACAATGAACTTCCAAAACCTGTACTCATGTTCTGTCGTACTGGCAATCGTTCAAATAATTTATATCAACTCGCAAAACAAATGGATTTATTAGATGATTAAGCACGTTGTTGATCGTGCTTTTTTAATTTCATTGTGACCTTTAATACCGCGTTGTTTGTATAACCTGTTGATTCAATCTATAGGTTAAGCTTTTCTGACGGTATTAGGAGGTCAAATGACAACAGATAAATTTTGAATTTTTAAGTCTCTCACTTCACACCCGCCTGATGAGTGATAAGGCTATCTGGCTTCATTCCCCCATTAACTCCTATGGTTGAACAATTGCAGCATTATTTACTCCTCCATTATCGATGGTAAAATTTTTAAAATAGACGGGAGTTGAATTTACAGAATATGATCATGGCTTCCACAACATATATTAATGATAGAACAAAGTGGCACATGCTCTTGCCTATCATTTAATAAAGTAAAAATTAGGATTGTTCTATGAATAAAATTATTCTTCTATTTCTTATTTCATCTGTCATTATGGGATGTAGCTCTATAAATGTTCGACCTACGGTTGGGGTAAGTGTAGGAACGACAATTTAAAGATATATGAAAAAAACAGCGCCGAAGCGCTGTTTTTTACTTTATTTTGAAATTAATTTCCATCATTACAATTGAGAGAAGTACCATAAGGGCTAACTAAATTAGGAGCAATACCATTTGCTACATCTACATCACTTATCAAATAACTCAAACCAAGACTAGTAGAACCACTGATTTGTTTACCACTCACAATTGAATCGGCAAGAATTTGAAGAGTTAAATATCCTGCATAAATCTTAGGATATTGAATTTTTAAATCAAAGCGACCATTCGCATCTGTAGTATATTTATTATTTGTAGCTGGTACATTTTCTTTGTTGATAAAAGATACAACTTGAACAGTTTGACCAGGCTTAACTGGCGCTAGTTGATCTATTTCTTTTCCTGCGCTATTCACTTTTACAATCGGCGAAACACATTGTGTAATCACATCCGGAAGGTATTTATCTACTTTACCATCTGGTGGAAGATCAGTATCGAAGAAACCAAAATTCCCTTTATTATAAGTTAGCGCATTGACTCCCATAACAACATCTTGGTTTGGGAGGGGTTTACCATCTACATCCGTTACTTGAACTGAAATATTTTGATAATAATAAACACCATCTAATGAGTCTTCAATTTTTGTTGGATTATAAGCTACGGTAATTGCACCAACAGGTTGAGGTACTGTTGAATTCACAACATCTAACTTATATGTATAAATTTGAGTAGATTGCCCAAAATTTGCTTCAAGTACTAAATCATCTAAAACAAATTGTGAAGCACTGTACGTCGATATTCTTTGTGACTCAGTGAAAGACAAAGTATAAGTAATTTGCCCATTAGTGTCTGTCTGAGTTGCATTTGGAGTAAATTTAACTCCATTTAAAGCTGAGTTCTTCACTTTCAATGAAATAGCTTGGTTTGCTAAAGTTGCACCATTTGCATCTACAGCAGTTAAAGTAACAGTTGTTTGGTCACCACGCACATTCAATGTAGTTTTAGTGGCATCAAATAAAACAATACTTGTTGTATCTGAACCATTATTGGTGTCGGCACCAGTTACAGCAATCGTTTGTTCTTGACTTAATTGACCATTATTAGTTTTAGCAACAATTTTAAAACCATTTTTTATTAGGTCTGATAATGTAGTAGAAGTACTAGGGGTAGTTAATATATATACGGCATTTCCAGATGCATCAGTTGTTTGCTTAGCAATATTAGAATTACTAACGTTATTTGTTGGATCAACAATCATTAGAGTGATATCAGCATTTGCAACCCCACCTTTATTTTCATCTAATGCACGTACAGTAACAGTAAGCTGCCCATTAGTAGCAGCCATAGAGAGTTTATCTAACTCAATCTTTAATGCAGAAACGATTGCAGATGTTCCTGTATTACCGCCATTACTAGTATTTCCATTTTCAGAATTAGAAGAGGAACCTTCTTTATTAAAATATCCCTCACTCCCCCCACCACCACAACTTGCTAATAGAACACTTAAAGCAACAGCAGATAATTTTAAACTAATATTCTTAGTCATTGATAAGCCCCAGAACCCTCAAAATTTAGAGTTTGTTATTAATTAATATTGTCCGATATGTAATCATAATTAGGACTTTATGTAAACAAAAGCATTGGAAATGTTTTAGTGTGTTAACCTTGAAAAATATAAAAAATGAGGGCAATATCACAAATGTATGACATCATTATTATCGGTGCAGGTACAGCAGGTATTGCTGCTTATAAAGAAGCCATTAAACACACCCAAAACCTCCTTATTGTTAATGATGGATCATGGGATACAACCTGCGCCCGTGTCGGCTGCATGCCAAGTAAGGTTCTTATTTCTGCTGCTAACCGTATGCATGATATCCGAACTGCGGAGAAAGTAGGTCTATCTGTCACCTCAAAAATTGATACATCTCAAGTCATGCAACATGTGCGAATGCTTAGAGATCATTTTACAAATGCGATACTCAAAGATGTAAATAGCTGGACAGCAAAACATAAAATATCAGGACAGGCACAGTTCATTAATCAAAATACAATTACTGTGAATGGTCAGAAATATCAGGCTAAAAGTTTTATTATCGCTGTAGGCTCTACTCCAACCTTTGATCTCCAGTGGAAAGAACAGCTTGGTGACCGACTCATCACTTCAGATCAAATTTTTGAACTAGAAAAATTACCTCAGTCATTGGCCGTGATTGGTAGCGGAGTCATCGCTATCGAACTTGCACAAGCCATGCAAAGATTAGGGGTCAAGACCACTGTTTTTGCACGTAGCCGTAGAGTAGGCGCCTTAAGCAGCCCAACTTTGCAAAAATTAGCGCAAGATGAAATCAGTAAAAATTTAAATATTAAATTCGAAACATTACCAACTGCAGTTCAGCTTAATACGCAAGGAGTTACAATTAACTTCCAGGAAAATAATCAAGCTCAACAACTTGATGTGGAATATCTCCTGGTTGCAACAGGCCGAAAAAGTTATTTAGATACGCTGCAATTAAACAATATCCATCACTCATATACTGATCTTAAAAAACTTCCTGTTCACGATACAACCAAACAGCTTGGAGATTACCCCATTTTCATTGCCGGTGATGCACATAGCAACACGCCTATTCAACATGAAGCAGCACATGAGGGACGTCAAGCTGTAAATAACTGTTTAAAATATCCTGAAATTAAAAACTTAAAGACACTTACACCTTTAGCAATCGTATTTAGCGCACCAGAAATGGCAACCGTAGGGCAAAGTTTCAAACAACTCAGCAATGCAAAAATTGAGTTTATTACAGGTATGGTTTCTTATGAAAAACAAGGCCGGGCTTTAGCACTCGCTAAAAACAGTGGTGCGCTCGAAGTGTATATCCATCAATCTTCACGCAAAGTATTAGGGGCAGAATTATTTGTAGAAGCTGCAGAACATATGGCTCTTTTACTGGCATGGATGATTTCTGAGAATTTAACCGTAGATGAAATTTTAGATAAGCCATTCTATCATCCCACCTTAGAAGAAGGACTAAGAAGCGCTTTAAAACATGCCCGAAGACAATTAAAATGATTATAAAAGTTTAATATTTAGTAAATATCTTTAATATTTTTTTGATAAGACGATCAATCAATCCTGCTTACAGTTCACTGCAAGAAGCTTTAGTAGGCTTTTTGCAGCGTTAATATTACCGAATAATCCCGCGCATAAAAAAAGCCCCTGCACTTGGCAGGGGCTTTCGAATAATGAGCTGGCGATGACTTACTCTCACATGGGTAATCCCACACTACCATCAGCGCTAAGAGGTTTCACTT
>NZ_JBNCAT010000044.1:0-15913 GCF_049808495.1 Acinetobacter sp. G11 | reverse complement strand
CAGAAATCACTCAACGTTTGAATCATCGCCCAAGAAAAAGACTCGGCTTTAAAAGTCCGAGTCAGGTATTATGGCAACAACATGGTGTTGCACTTCAAATGCTAATCTAAGGTTCTATAAAGCTCTTTCACCAGTGCTTTATTTAATTTAACCGCCTATTATCAGGCCCTTTTACCATTTGTCGGATAAGGTCATTACAAAAATAATATAACAGCATGATTATTATTAGCTTTAAAAAATATATGCGCCTGCTGTTCACAATTTTTAAAGGTTCCCATTAATCTACTCCTTTAAAATTCTAATTTACCCGTCAAAGGGGTGATACAGATGACACTCTATTGCATTAAAAAAAACCAGCATTTTCTCGCTTATCGAGATCAATTTGATGACTGCCATAATTGGCAAATGTCTGACTTGGATCTAGCCTTAGCAAGCCCCTGGTACTGGACGACCGATAAAAATGTAGCAAAAATTTTTATTACACAAACTGAAGCAGAAGTTTTTCTAAATACCTATTATGGAGAGTCTTTTATCCAGGCAGAAATAATCTTGTACAGATATGAATACGATGAACTTTAATTGTTCCCTATCTATGATCTGCCCGACAATTTTATTTAAATAGCTGTTTATTGATTAAAACAGCCAGATAGCTAGAACTGATCATCAACCACCTTACAGGTTTGTAATACGAATAGTGCTAAATTTGTAAGAATGAGGAAGCCAGCCCATGTTTTTTGCTGTAATGAGGACCAATAAAAAATAGGAACTGAGCTATGTGCGCAAATTTTGAAGCAATTAAAAAAAATAGGGCATTTCTTCTCGGTCTTTCCCAGCCACAGTTCCAATATCCTGACCATATTTATCCCTTATATGATGCCCCGATTTTAATCCATGGTGCAGATCGGCCAGAATGGGACCTTGCCAAGTTTGGCCTGATTCCTTCTTGGGCAAAAGAATTAAAATATGGCCGTCATACTTATAATGCCCGAACTGAAACCGTGTCTAATAAGCCCAGTTTTCGTCATGCCTGGCATAAAAATCAGTTTGCCCTTGTGCCTGTCGAAGCAATCTATGAACCCAAATATATAGATGGCAAACCGCACTGGTACGCCATTTTTCGTAAAGACGAACTGCCTTTTACCCTTGCCGCCATCTATGAAAATGCAGTAATTGAAAACAGGCAGGTTCGCTCCATGAGCCTGCTGACCATCAATGCTGACCATCATCCCTTTATGCGTCAATTTCACACACCCAAAGATAAAAAGCGCTCAGTCATTGTTATTCCCGAAAATGCGAGAATGGACTGGTTGAATTGCCAATATAATGAAGCGAGTCAATTTTTCTTTGAAATGCAGGATGAATATGTTGCTGTCCCTAAAAATCGTGCAGTCATGACTCGACTTTAATGTTCACTATTGATCGTAACTCATCATTACATTCATTTTAAATGATAAAAATCAGGGCTATTTAATTTGAAAATTTTTCTCAATCATTATTTTCTTCAACTTAAAATGATCCAGAACAGAGAACATTGAATACTGAGTTGCTCTATAAATTTTAAATAGACATAAATTTTTTTCTAAAGCTTGATATTTATGTACTAAGGTAAATTTGCTTAAAGATTTGTTCCCTTTTGCATATATAGGGCGCGGAAGATGAGAGAATGTCTTAAATTAGAAGGTGCAAGATTACCGCTATACAGGAGAGGTATGAAATGGCTACTATGAACGTAAATGACATTACCAAACATGCAGATGTAATTGCTTCAGATGGTCAAAAAGTAGGAACAGTAGATCACCTTCAAGGTACAGATCAAATCAAGTTAACAAGAAATGAAGAAGGTAGTCATCACCTTATTCCACTTTCATGGGTAAGTGAAATTAAAGAAAATCAAGTGATGCTTAATGTGGATGCCGAAGAAGTCAAAAGTCATTGGATTGCTGCTTAAACAGTTTAAACACCTTGATATAAGCCCTTTCTTCGCTCTGGAGGGCTTATTTAAACTTAATCGTTTAAATTTAACAATATTAAAACAGCTTGAGCTAACCATCTCTATTTAATTATACTAAAGCTTAAAATATTATTTTTCTGATTTTAATGTTTTTAATAGCCTTTTTTTATTCTATTAATTTCTTTATATTTTATATTTAAAATCAGTTTTTCATAAAATTAAACCTATTTTTATTTAAAATTATCTTTACATACCCAAACTTCACCATCTATACGTACTCGGTCCGGTCCAATCAAATCTAATCGATGACCATAATAATTGGTCAGATTGAGAAAATTTCCATTCTTGTCGTAATTCGCCCATACACCTCGTTGAATATCCGGGCTGTCGAGTTTATAAAATGTAATGAGTTTCTGTGGATATGTAGTTACTGTATTATTCATTTTACCTGACCTTGTTAATTAGCAAAATAAGGTACATCCTCTTCAATAAAGAATACCTCACCTGTAGAATTCAAAATCCATTGATTGGTGCCCATCATTTTTGTCAATTGTTCTTGGGATGAATCATATACATTCATCAAATGATTCTCCTCATCATATTCCCCCGTATAAATTACGGTGGGTGATGTATCGAAATCCTCATTCATTTTATGGGCTTTTACAGGTCTGATATTCATGATTAACTCCTTTTATGTTTAAAGGGGCTTCGCTCCCTTTAAACTTCAATGACCATAGCAATGACTCCTGTTTTATTTTTCATTTTGAGACTGCTTTTCAGTATCTTTCTGCTGATTATGCTTATGGTCTTGCTGTGGTAAATGATGGGGTTGTTTTATCGGTTGATTCCTTTGATTCATATCTGTTTGATTTTGAGATTTTGACTTAGACATAATACTATTCCTTCTTGTCATTATTTGATGCCAATCAATTAACAACAATTAACGGCCTAATTATTTATCACTCTATCAGCATATACCCAAGTTAACTGAATAAAAACAATGATGATGTATCAAAATATAATATTACAATAGTAATACATTAATAATATTAAACATCCTGACTAAACAAAAAAATTACTCAATTACTAAATAAATTATTAATACATTGTTTTTAATAGTAATCCACATACAATTCCAACACATACATAAAATTCAATATTTTATATAGATTTTAAATAATATTTATTTCACAAAATATAAAACAAAAACAATACATAAATAAACATGCAAACAAAACCTCTATATTCATCAGTTTATTGATAATAAATTCTATTATTTGATTAAAAAAATATAATGTGTAATTAAATTATTAAAAGCCCCTAATGACTCATCCTTAATTCCTTGGCTAGACCATAGAAAAACACTGGCAAGTCAATTTTTACAAAGGATGTGCACTAAAAAACCCATCGTGAAGATGGGTGTTTTATGAAAGATAAATGCGAAAATATCATGATTTAAGCTGGTACAGTGTCGGCAATAGCTTCACGCGACCACACCCGATGATGACGAATCAGGGTTTTAAACTGTTCCTGTACAGCGGTAAAATCCTCTGCATTTAAAGTCCCTTCGTCATGCGGCAATTTCAGCTCATGTAAAAGTTTTTGTTTGTCGCCCAACAATACAATCGGTTTCAGGTGCTTATAGGCCTCCAGCAGATAATGTTTTGTTACCCCATCTTTTAAAGCTTGCGGGTAATTATCACCATCTACAAGGACGACAGCATCATAGGCAATGGAAGGCTCAGCTTTTTGCATGCCATCTGATGCAACGGGAGACTGCTGTTGATTAAGCACAGGGCCCGGCGTTGGGGTCAATATATGCGCAACAGCTTTTTCAGCCTTAGCCCATTGCTGAATCGCGTCAATATTGGCTTGACTCACTCCATCATGAACCAATACGGCTATTTTTTTAGCTTGAATATCTTCAGGAATAAACGCCGTCATAGTAAGACGCGCCGATTTTTCTACTGAAGAATTTTTTGCCGGATTTTGTGGGGCAGTGACTTCTATACCCAGGTTTTTACCCACCTGTTGAGCCAGATCCAGATCTATATTGGCCAACACTTCCTGCACTTCGCGTTGGCGGATATGTGGACGTTGTACCTTACTCAATTCGAAGGTGTATGCATCCACCACATGTTTTTGTTCATGCGGCGCCAAGCTTTGATAATAGAGACGTGCTTGCGAGAAATGATCTGAAAATGATTCACTGCGCTGACGAATTTTTTTACCGTCTATGCGTTCCTGATAGCTCTCGAAACCGCCTTCCTGGGCAGCAGGCGGAGTTTCGGCTGGCCAGTTGTTATCAATCGAATTGGGTTGGTAGGATGCCTGACCGCGATGAATAAAGCTTTGATGCATGGCATCACGCTGGTTATTATGAAATGGACAAACCGGTTTATTAATGGGCAATTGATGAAAGTTTGGCCCACCTAAGCGGCTCAACTGGGTGTCGGTGTAAGAAAATAAACGTGCCTGTAGCAAAGGATCATTGGTGAAATCTATACCGGGTACAATATGGGCCGGGCAAAATGCCACCTGTTCAATTTCTGCAAAAAAATTATCGACATTACGGTTCAGTACAAACTTGCCAATTGGCGTGACCGGAACCAGTTCTTCCGGAATGATTTTTGTTGGATCAAGCAAATCGAAATCAAACTTCATTTCATCTTCTTCAGCGACAATTTGAATACCGAGTTCCCACTCCGGATAATTCCCCGACTCAATCGCTTTATATAAATCCCGACGGTGAAAATCCGGGTCTTTCCCTGACAGCTTTTGCGCTTCATCCCACAGCAGCTGGCTTAAACCCTGTTTTGGTGTCCAGTGGAATTTGACAAATATGGCTTTACCTTCAGCATTGATCATACGGAAAGTATGGACACCAAAACCTTGAATCGAGCGCAAATTACGGGGAATAGCACGGTCCGACATCGCCCACATCACGGTATGGGCAGACTCCGGTACCAAAGAGACAAAATCCCAAAAGGTATCATGGGCTGACCCTCCGGTTGGAATTTCCGTATGCGGTTCCGGTTTGACAGAATGTACAAAGTCTGGAAATTTAATCCCATCCTGCACAAAGAAAACCGGAACATTATTGCCGACCAAATCGTAATTGCCTTCCTGAGTGTAAAATTTAATCGCAAAACCGCGAATATCCCGCACGGTATCGGCAGAACCACGGGGTCCTTGTACTGTAGAAAAACGTACAAAAATGGGGGTCTGTATATTGGAATCGGTCAGGAAGCCCGCTTTGGTATATTGTTCATTGCCCGGATAAGCCTGAAAATAACCATGTGCCCCTACACCACGCGCATGCACAATTCGCTCAGGAATGCGCTCATGATCAAAATGGGTGATTTTTTCCCTTAAGATAAAATCTTCCAGTAAGGTCGAACCTCGTACACCTGCCTTTAAACTGTTTTGATTATCTGCAATCTTTACGCCCTGATTGGTGGTCAGTGCATGATCAGTAGCATCACTGCGTGAAGCATCTAACTGCTGTGTTTTTGCACTTTCATTCTTTTTGTCTAAAGCATCGGTACCTGCAACTTCACTTTGCTTAGCTTTATGATTCATATTTGCGCCTCTTTTCTATTCCATTAAACATGTGTTTGATAAAATGAATGCGTTGATCAGTAGACATTCGCCTGTATGATTGAAGTTAATGGGTAAACTTCTGATTGCTTAAAAAGGGAAACAGGTAATCGGTAAAACGTTGGGTACACCAGAGACCTGTTTCATGATGATGGGCATGAGGGGCTAAATAAGGCAGCAGTTTATTGATCTTCATGGCCAGATTGCCGGTTTCATAAATCTGGTGCTGAATATCTTCCAGTTCCCCATCGGATAAAAAACTGAACATAAAATCAGTTTGATCCTCATGTTCAAGTTGAATTCTGCGAGCATTTAAATCGGCATCTGGAGCAGATTCACCGGCAATCCAGTCATAAATGATCTGCTTTTCAGTAGCCGTAAATACGCCAAACATTTTTCCATCTTCCTGGCTAATCAGCTTCCAGAAGCGGCTTTCTTCTGGATTTCTACCCAGCCTGATCCATTTTTTATCAATGAGTACATCAACAAATTCTTCCACTGACTCGGGTGATGTCAGCCAAGAATTAATGGTTTTGTTATTAAAGGTGCATTTATCATTGTGAATGACATTACCGACCAAAGCTTTACGTTTTAAAATCTTAATCACCAAAGCGTCTAAATTTAGATTCTTGATAATTTGCCTTGAGGACAAGCCCTTATCGCTCAAAGCGAAACCGGCCTTCATTTTCTCTATAAAAGACCGTTTATCATTGAATTTACTGTAAATTTTTTCAAATGCTTTAATAGATAAATTTGCATGCCCATTATCAATATTGTCGATGGTAATATGCAGATTGAAATATTTTGAATCTATACCTAATTCTTGCAGTTCATAGTTGGTGATCAGCAGATGTAACGGAAGTTGCTCATAGGCCAGATTAAAGCCAATGATTTCCGGAATGAACTCGGGGGGCGCATAAGCCAGCGCGAGTTGAATTGCAGCTTGATGATAATATTCATCCTCCAGATCCAGTACAAAATGTTCCAGTCCTAAATTGATAATAAGATCATTAAATAAGCACACATGGTTGGATTTGGCTAAGCCCAAACCCAGCTCTTCCAGATAAATTTGTATTAGATCTCTGAAAACTGGATCATTCCAGTAATGGGTAATGCTAAACAACCAGGAACCGTCAACTTGCTTTACAGGTGCAACTTTAATCAGAAACTCGAATGCCTGCCCCACATTTTTAAAATATTCTCGCCCTGCCCCGCTATTTCTTCTTTCTAAATAGGCCTGGTATTCAGCACATTGAAGCTTATTATTCTTTAGAATCCAGTCATGGATTTTACTCACATCAGCGGGAAAATCGTTGGAATTATAATTTAGATTTTGAATTTCTTTTTTTAAAAAATATGAGGCTTTTCTTTCCTTTTCCTGAACAGGAACATCTCCATTAAGAAAAAAATTAACCATATCAAAATAATTCTGATGATTTTTATCTACTGATTCTAGCGGCTGTTTTTTTACTGCTACTGGCATTTTTATTCTCCAAGCGGTAATTAGCATATAACCTTAATCTACTTGCGATTCATGAAAAAACCCTATAATTGTTATTCATTCGTTTAATTTATGTTGATTCAATAGCAATCAAATCTGATTAATCAAACAGTTAAAATTATAATCATGCCTTAAAATGAGAAATGGTTCTCTTTTTAAAATATTTTATTGTTAATATTTTATTTATTATCTAAAATAAAAATATGACATTAAAATAAAGTGAAGAAATATGACTACTCAATGCTGTAAATTACTGGCTAAAAAAAAATTAAAAGTGACTTTCATTGAAAGTGCTTCAGCAGGTTATTTGGCTTACCGTTTTTCACTCACCCCATTTTCTGGCGAAATCTTAAATGGAGCTCTGGTTTGTTATGATTTAAAAGTCAAAGAAAAAGTACTTAAGATATCTCCCAAGCTCATAAAAAAATATACTGCAGAATCTATTGAAATTACTGAAGAATTAGTAAAAAAAGCAAAGAATATATTTACCTCGGATATATATGTGGGATGTACTGGATTACTCAAACCCGGCGGTTCTGAAACTCCAGAAAAACCTGTAGGAACTTTTTTTTATTCAATTTTATACAAAAATAAAATATATAATTACCGATGCTTATGTAAAGGAAAGAAAACAGAAAAATTAAACAAGCTTATTCAATCCATATGTAAAAGCCTCATTAAAATTATTAAAAAAATTTAAATTAATATAATTAAAATTTAAATTTGTAAATATTAGGCTTTCCAATAAACCATATATTTCATGGATATAATATATAAACGAATCATTATAATTACATTTCAAACATTATGTAACATCCCTTTTATTTTTTAATGAATTATTCATGCTAATAATAATTATATCTGGTTAAACAGATGTTATTAAAAAATATATATGAGGTGTAGAGATGACTAATCCAAATCAACCCCAACAACAAAATGATCAGCAACGCCAACAGCAACAGCAGAACGACCAACAGCAACAACAGAATGATCAGCAACGCCAACAGCCTAGTCAGCAGCAAGGCAACATGCCACAACAGCAACAGCATAATGATCAGCAACGTCAACAGCCTGGTCAGCAGCAGGGCAACATGCCACAACAGCAGCAACAAAATGATCAGCAACGTCAACAGCCTGGTCAGCAGCAACAACCTAACCAACAGCAACAGCAAAATGACCCTCAGCGCCAACAAACTGGTCAGCAGCAAGGTAACCTGCAACAACAGCAGCAAAATGATCAGCAACGTCAGCAAACAGGTCAACAGCAAAATTTTAGACAAAATCAGAATGACCAAAACAACCAACAGCAATAATGCGTTGATTGAACATTCACTTTCACATTTTAGACTGTGAAATTGTCTTTCATTGCTTGGCTATTGATTCAAAAATGAGGAGCTACACAGAATGACTGATCCCACCTTAGAAAATCAAAACCGTACGTCAAATAGTGAATCTGATCGGTATTGGCGTGAAAATTATACCAGTCGACCTTATTATCAAGATTTACAGCGTGATATTCCCGATATTGATTATGACAAGGATTTATCCTCTGCTTATGAATTTGGAAGAAATTCACGTTCTGAATACGGCGAAAATGCCCGTTTTGAAGACTCGGAAAATGATCTTCAAAGTAAATGGGAGCAGTTTAAAGCGAACTCTCGCTTAAAGTGGCAACAAGCGAAACATGCCGTAAAAGATGCATGGGACAGAATGTAAAGGAATGAAAAAATTTCCATTTAAATTCTACTCCTTAAAAAAGCACCCTCGGGTGCTTTTTTGTGCAATACTTTTCTGATTAATTAAACATTTGCCCAAATGCATAGATTACAAACATCAGCATCAGTGCAGATGATGAAGTTACAAGGAGTTCTATTGTTTTCATAACCCACTCTCACTTCCTTATCGTGGAACACTCTTTATACACTGAGATTTTTTGTCAGACAATAACAATTATTGACATAAATGTATCAAAAAATACTAAAAATATAAATATCACATTTTAAAATCTACACTTTCTCTCATCACAAATACAAAAATTCATTGCAAAATATGTCGCTTGTTTTTACAGCAGTTTATTTATTTAATATATTTTTATTTTTCAATTACTTAAAATTCAATAATTTAACTTTTTCAACTTTTTTACTTAGCTTCGAATATTCAGATCCCCCTATATAATTGAACTTTCCTGTTAATTTTTGCGACTCATTTTTAGGGGTTTTAGAATCGGATTTAATTTTTTTTACAACTTGTAGACTTTCGATCTTCTTCACTTACTGCTGCCTAGTGGTCCATCGAGCAAACATTTCCCGATTTGTTCAGCAGGCAAGCTCAAGTAAAATTTTCAGGCATTAAAAAACCGCCTTGAAGACGGTTTTTGTATTGTTCTCACCCTTACACCGCATTTACATGCGCATTAAGCCGGAACATTTCATTTACACCCGTATAGAAACTGCGGCCATCAAGATTCAACTCAATTTCAATACCGGATTCAAGCAAGACTTTTTTGCCTACTTCAACCCATTTAAAGCCATCACGGGTATTTTGCATTTTTTTCAAAGGAATCAGCGATACAACAATTTCACGGCCATTTACAGATTTTGCAACTAAATTTTCAGTTTTATTCAACATTTACACCAATTTTTTAATACAGATAGAAATGCCACCATTGGCATTTCAAAATAACAACCTTAACTTGGGATCACTCAAATGAGCGGAGATTACTCGTTTACTAATTTTGAACGAGAACATTTTCATGTCAGTTTTATTGTTGGAATTATTATAACAGAAATATTGATTAAAATACATCCATATATCAGCGTTATGAATTAAAATTGTATTTAAATATTTTAGTTTTTAAGTCCTCCCTCTCCTTCGAAACAAAGAACTAAGAAATTCAGGAAATTATTGATATACCCTTAAATAATCTGCAATCAAACGTGATGCCCAAGATTCCGGTTGTTTAAAACCTTCGTAAAAAATACAGTGGCTACCTTTTTTAGTGGTCACGACGACAATATTCGGCATCTTCTGAAGGGTTTCTTTATAAGGTTCCAGATTCCGGATATGACACACAGGATCATCTTCCGCATTTAAAATCATCAATGGAATTTTGACATTTTCGAATACATGAATCGGATTGGTGGCCTGATTATAATCTTCAAAACTGCTATAGCCTGCCAGTTCAAAATAATGAGATTGAAACTCCAATAAATTCCTGGAAGCCAGCACTTTAGGTAAGGAAGCGGTTTGTTGCCATGTTTCGCTATAAGGATGAATAAAGGATTCAAATAGTTTTTTCGTCATCACTTTACTATAGAAAGGATGCACATTTTGAAAACCCAGTTCAGTGTCATAACCGGGACACAATGCAAATGCTGCCTTGAATGGTGTTTGCTCGCCTTGTTCTCCTAAATAGCGGACCAATAATCCGGTGCCCGCAGATGAGCCAACCGCATACAGGGTGGAATCTGGAAATTTGCTTTCAATATACTGAATCTGTTCACGCAAATCATCGGTCGAACCGAACATGGAAATTTTGGGTACAGGCAGCGGTAAATTGGCATGGCCACGGCGCAAACATAAGGCTACACGCCATCCGGTATGTCGATGCAAGTCACGAACCAGCTCGGCCATACTTTCCGGTGTACCCGTCAAGGTAGGCATCAGCACAATGGTTGGCGTATCTGCCGCAACATGAAGTCCATACCAGGCAATGGCGGTGACCCCGCCATCAGGCATCTTGAGATGTTCGATCACATCATACTGGAGTTGCACCGCTTTTTTTTTGATTAAGTCAAAATAGATCAGATGCAGATGTGTATTGGACAACCACGGCGTTGGACGGTATTTCTGTTTGAGTTGGGGCAAAATTTCAAGCATCTGCCCTGCTTCACCTTGTGGATCATAGTACAGGGTAGGTAATTCAGCCCCTGTCACCTGATCGACAATTTCTTGCACCAACTGACTGATTTTATTGAGCACAAACTTCATATTCGGTTTACCTCAAAAATGATGTAACGCAAAATACTTAGTAGATGTCACTCCATTAACAGCATATATCTTTACTATACTCTTTATACTTTTGGTATAAAAGCAGCCATACGTTGCCCCATCTGTGCCGCCAATGCTTCCAGGCCACTCTTCGGACGCAGCATCACTTCAAAATCAATAATTTGACCTTGTTCATTCAACTGAATCATGTCAATGCCTTTGAGTTTTTTTTCACCCACATTCGCAGAAAACTCCAGTACCACATTCATGCCATCTTCGGTATAGAATTCGCGGTGGTAAGTAAAGTTTTCAAAGATCTGAATGACATTACTTAGAATAAAAAACACCACCTGTTTGCCCGGATAAGGTTGATAGGCGACTGGTGAATGGAACACCACATCTTCAGCCAGTAATTCATTTAAAATAGACATGTCACGTGTTTGCAGCATGGCGTGCCAACGTTTAATGGCCTGTTTTGTTGTTTGAATGGTCATTGAGGCTTCCTTTTTTGTTGTGTATTTAAAAAAACTCCTCCCTGAGCAAGTTTTAAAGCATTGTCTTAAAACGAAGCGCAAGAAAGGAAAATTGGGAAGGATTAATTTTTAGCATCCATTGATAAGAATCCCTCTAAGTCCCCCTTTTACAAAGGGGGACTTCATTGAAAGAAATTAAATCACTGCCGCCAAATCTGCACCCTGACGAATGGCACGCTTGGCATCCAGTTCGCCGGCTTCTTTGGCTCCCCCAATCAAATGCACATTTTTACCCTCGGCTTTCAGTTGCTCGAACATTGCGGTGAAAGGTTCCTGACCGGCACAGATCACGACATTATCAACTTCTAAAACAGTCGGCTGACCATTCACCACAATATGCAAGCCCTGATCATCCACCTTTTCATAGCTGACACCTGCCAGCATTTTTACTTCCCGGTGTTTCAATCCGGTACGGTGAATCCAGCCTGTCGTTTTACCCAGACCTGCTCCCACAGAACTTGCCTTACGCTGCAATAAGTAAATTTCACGATTGGACTGTTCTACTTGTGCATTTTTCAATCCCCCGACATTTTCATAACGGGTGTCAATGCCCCATTCATTATAGAATTTTTCAGGATTCAGGCTGGCGCTATCTCCTTCATGGGTTAAATATTCCGCGGTATCAAAGCCGATACCGCCCGCCCCGATAATCGCGACACGTTGCCCTACTGGCTTGCGTTCTTTTAATACTTCGAGATAAGTGAGTACTTTCAGATGGTCAATACCTTCAATTTCTAACTGACGCGGAGTGACACCGGTCGCTACAACAATCTCGTCAAAGTCGGACTGGCTTAATGCTTCATAGGTCGCTGGATGATTTAAAAGCAGCTTAATATTGGGCTGTAATTCAATTTTACGTTTGAAGTAACGCAAGGTTTCATAAAACTCTTCTTTACCCGGAATGGTTTTGGCAATATTGAACTGCCCCCCAATTTGATTGGCGGCTTCAAAAAGAGTGACCTGATGTCCACGTTCAGCCGCATAGGTGGCAAAGCTTAAGCCTGCCGGTCCTGCACCAATCACGGCGATCTTTTTCGTTTGCGACGTTTCTTTAAAAATCAGCTCCGTTTCATAGCAGGCACGCGGATTGACCAGACAGGATGCAATTTTCATCGAGAAAATATGGTCCAGACAGGCCTGGTTACAGCCAATACAGGTATTGATTTCATCACTGCGGCCCTGTTCTGCTTTTTGCACAAAGAAGGCATCGGCAAGCATGGGACGCGCCATGGAAATCATGTCTGCATGACCCGAAGCCAACACATGTTCCGCCATTTCCGGGGTATTGATACGGTTTGAAGTAATGAGAGGAACCTTGACCAAACCCTTGAGTTTTTCTGTAACCCAGGTAAATGCTGCTCGCGGGACCTTGGTGGCAATGGTCGGAATGCGCGCTTCATGCCAGCCAATCCCGGTATTGATAATGGTGGCACCGGCTTTTTCAATTTCCTTGGCCAGTTGCACCACTTCTTCAAAAGTAGATCCACCATCAACCAGGTCCAGCATCGATAATCGGTAGATGATGATAAAGTTTTCACCTACCGCTTCACGGGTACGGCGTACGATTTCAATCGGGAAACGGATACGGTTTTCATAGCTGCCGCCCCATTCATCATCACGATGGTTGGTCCGTGCCGCAATAAACTCATTAATCAGATAGCCTTCCGAACCCATGATTTCTACGCCATCATATCCGGCATACTGTGCCAGTTTTGCACATTGGGCAAAGTCTGCAATGGTTTGTTGTACATCTGCGCTGGTTAATGCATGCGGTTTAGTCGGGTTGATCGGTGCCTGAATGGCAGATGGTGCCACCAGGTCGGCCTGATAGGAATAACGCCCGGTATGCAAAATCTGCATGGCAATTTTACCCCCGGCATCATGCACCGCCTGGGTAATCACCTTATGTTTTTCCGCTTCTTGTATAGAATCTAATTTCGCTCCGCCTGCGAAAGTCAGGCCTGCATCATTCGGTGCAATTCCGCCCGTCACAATCAGCCCGACACCCCCTTGTGCACGTTCTGCATAAAATGCCGCCATACGCTCATAACCACGTGGAGCCTCTTCCAGACCGACATGCATGGATCCCATCAGAACGCGGTTTTTAAGTGTGGTAAAGCCTAAATCTAAAGGCGCTAATAAATGCGGGTAATTAGACATACAATCTCCTTGGCGTGCTTTCTCAGCTGGCAAATATCTTTTAATGCAACTTGTTGCATAACTTATATTCCAGATTTGTTTTTTTTGCAACATGTTGCATAATGAAGCTGTAAAGATTTATTGACTGAGCCGTTTATGTCCTTAGCCCATGTTTTATTGACCAGCCTGATTGAAAAACCCAGTACCGGTATTGATTTGGCTCGTCGCTTTGACCGCTCCATGGGATTTTTCTGGAATGCGACCCATCAGCAGATTTACCGTGAACTCAGCGCCATGCAACAAAAGAACTGGATTTCTACGCTTGAAGATCACAGCTCCAATACCCGCAAAAAGACCTATCAGGTTGAAGCATTGGGGCGCGCCGAACTGGCCGACTGGATGCTCAAACAAAGTCCACCTGCACAATTGCGTGACGATTTAATGGTGCGTTTGCGTGCCGAAGCTCAACTCGGTGGCAATACGGTGTTGCCTGAACTGGAAAGGCACCTGATCTTGCATCAACAAAATTTGAAAATTTACCAAACGATCTTTGCCAAAGATTTTGCCCATGCACAGGATCAGGACCGGACCCTGTTTATTCATAAAATGATTCTGCAACTGGGCATTGACCTGGAAATGGGCTGGATCAAGTGGTTAGAGACCATGATTCCACAGTTAAAAGCATTTGAACATAAGAACTAAAAAAGGACACACACATGCCACATTACCTGATGCCTGATAATGAACAACTTTTTGTTCGCGAGTTTGGACAAGGACAACCGGTCTTGGTCCTGTCAGGTCTGGGGATGCAAAGCTGGCAATGGCTTCCGTTTCTTTACCGGCATGCTAAAACGCATCGCTTTATTATTCCGGACTGGCGCGGTTTTGGGGCTTCACAAGGGTGTGCCATTCCCGAACTGGATGCGATTTCCAGTCACTGGCGTGATATTGACAGCCTGATTGAACAGCTTCGGTTAAACGATATTGTAGTGATCGCCTATTCCATGGGTGCAACCACGGCCATGCATGGCATGCAATATGGCAACTTTTCCGAACAGATCGCAGCCTATTTACATATTGACCAGACCCCTAAAATTTCGGTAGATGATAGCTGGGATTATGGTTTATTTGGTCCACAGCATCAGCTGTTTATATCTATTCTGACCGAGCTGTCGCAGTTGCTGGCTCAGCATCAACACATTCAATATATAAAAGACCTGAATAGCCAAGCCCGCGGACAGCTTGCCAAGCTCTGGTTAGAGTTTATTGGCCTGCAAAATAGCAATAGATACAGTTTAAAAGCCTTTGAATGGGTACTCAACCAGTCGCGATTGCAAAGCTTATTACTGCCCTCTCACCGGGTCGACTATATGGCCTGGTATATCAACAACTATCTTTACCATCAGGAAGATTACCGCGAAGCCCTGCAAAAGCTGCAATGTCCGGTAACTTTTCTCAGTGGCACGCAATCCAGGCTTTATCCGGTGAAAGGTCAAACCTTGATTGCAGAAAGTATTACCCATGCCAAACAAGTCCGTTTTGAGAAATCTGGACATACCCCCTTGCTTAGCGAACCGCTAAAGTTTGCGCGAGAAATTAGCGCATTCTTGAAAGCCAATGCAGCTCATCAACCTTAAACTGCTGAATCAAGTCAGGAGCCAAAATGAAAAAACTGGTGGTCTTTTCCGGTGCTGGCATGAGTGCCGAAAGTGGCATCAACACTTTTCGGGACAGTGATGGCTTATGGGAGCAGTACCGAATCGAAGACGTCGCCACACCTGAAGCCTGGAAACGTGATCCGGAACTGGTCCAGCGTTTCTATAACCAACGGCGCAAACATATTCTCTCTGCCAAGCCCAATGCCGCCCATCTGCTGATTGCCGAACTTGAAGAGTTCTTTGATGTGCATGTCATTACCCAAAACATTGACGACCTGCATGAACGCGCTGGAAGCAGCCAGGTCATTCATCTGCATGGCAATATTCGGCTGGCGAAAAGCTCCGGTCCAAACGCTCAGTACAGCACTGAATTCTATCCGGTCGAAGGCTCTGAGCTGGATCTGAATAAACACTTCTGCAAGGATGGCTACACTGCTGTCCCACAATTTTTACAAGAGGAAGCTCACATGAGCTTCCTCTTGTTTAATGGGGATTTTATCGGGTGAGAATAAAGCTTTTAAAGTTTTTCTTTCAAATAAAT
>NZ_JBNCAT010000043.1:0-17477 GCF_049808495.1 Acinetobacter sp. G11 | reverse complement strand
TGTGCATTCTACAGCATTTCACCCTCAATGCAACACCCTTTTTTAAATAATTCAGCAAAAACATCTCGAATGTTTATTTATTCTACAAAACAGGGGCTTTTTATTATTTTTTGCATGCAAAAGGGACAGGATTGGCTAACTCATCTCTCATTTTTTCTTGTTTATTTTTTTCTTGCCAGGTGAGTGAGCGGCAATCGATATATTCACAATAGCCACTTTCCCCTGTTTCTTCATGATGATTAATGCAGATTTGATATTTAAAACTGCCCACATAGCCTGCTGCCAGACCAAATTTAAAATCTCCACGGCTTTGTGCCTGTACGGAAATACAGGTGCCATCTTTGCCTTCATAACTCCACTCAAACTCACGCGGTAAATACATGCTTTGCCCGTTCGGAGTTTTTACTTTGGGATAAACCCGATGTACCTTAAAGCGAACATTGTGGTCAAACATTTGTGCCTTTCCGGTTTTTGCATCTCTTAAATAGAGCCGTGATTGCAAAATCCCATTTAAAGGATCGCGAATTTGCGCCAAAAGCAACTGACGCTGATTTTCCAGGTTAATGACTTGATAAGTGAAAAATGCCAAAGGCAAATAGGAAAAATTAATGCAGCGTGCATATTCAAAACTGCCCATCTGCTGAATTTCAAATTTTTGTTCCTTATACGTCACCTGCCCTTCACATTGACACAGTAAAGACCAGTGATCTGCAAGCCCCATACGCAACCGGGCAAAATAGGAAATAATATTGCTGGTGCGAATTGATAAATCAAAACTCAGCTCTTTATCTTTACGCTGTATTCGAAAATGCGGAAAACTACCCGTAACTGTTTCCCGGTCCGAGAACTGAAAGTGTCCTTTGGTAAAACGGCAGTCTTTACCCACCGAGTAAGAATTCAATTGCCCCACCATATGCGGACTAATGCTGGCAATCGTGGTTGCAGTATCTAAAGCTGTGGTGTGAATTGCGCTTTCATTACGCAGCATTACTGCATTTGGCTGACCGATCAGACTAATAAAATTAAGGTAATGCAAAGGCGCAGGTAGATTAGGAATCATCAATCCTTGATGAATGATTTTATAACGGCCTTTTTGTGCATGATAGGCTAAACCCGACTGAAGTGGAGCCTGATTGAGTTGTTTGGAGCGATCAAATAAATCTTGAAACAACTGCATATCTTGCTCCTTTTTATTTTCAGTAAGGGTCTGTTGACACTTCGTCTATGCTTGCGACTAAGAGTATTTTTTAGAAGATACTAGGCGTGAAATACAAAATTTAGTCATTCTAAATGCGTAGTTCACAACGACGTAGCATCAAAAAATACTCTAGTCCCGAAGGGTTGTGGCTAAAATTATCTCAAACTGCGTCATGAAATTTAAAAATGGAACCACCATTTTTTTGCATTTCATTCCTTGTATGCTCAATTTTAGCCTACAACGCAAGCCATTTATGAAATGTCAACAGACCCTAGTGTTCTCATTTTTATATGGCGGTATTTTTTCTCGCAAGGAAAGTGGTCACAAAACCAGACAGTGCATAAATAATGGAAATCACCAGAATCCCTACCGGGATATTATAAGTAATTGCGGAAAAGATGAATACCGCGATCGGTAACACAAAAAATGGGACGCGTTTGCGATCAAATGTTTTAAATGAATAGTATTTAATATTGGAAATCATCAGCAAGCCCACAGCAATGATCGCGATCGCATTAAAGATCTGAATACCCAATTCTCGTACATCAAAAATTTGCGGAAAATCTTGGGCGACCCAAACTAGGGTAATAATGATCACCGCAGCCAACGGACTGGCGACACCAATAAAATAGCGTTTATCCACCACACCAATTTGCACATTGAAGCGTGCCAGACGAAACGCTGCACAGGCGGTATACACAAAACAGGCCGCCAATCCAATGCGCCCCAAATCATGTAAACACCAGCTATACATTAAAATAGCCGGTGCCACGCCGAAAGCAAGCAAGTCCGACAAGGAGTCGAACTGCTCGCCAAACGGGCTTTGGGCACCAATCGCACGCGCTACCCGGCCATCCAGTCCATCAAATAATGCGGCCAGAAAAATGGCATAAATGGCTTGAGTAAAATCTCCATTCATGCTGGCAATAATGGAGTAAAAGCCAGATAGCAAAGCTGCCGTTGTAATCAGATTCGGCCACAGATAGATGCCACGACGTTTCACCTTTTGTCCCTCTTGGGTATGCTCTTCTTCTTCCACTTCAAAGGTGATGCCATCAAAACCATGCTCATCACGTGTAGAAGATTCACTTTCAGGTTTGTTTATACTTGTCATTCTTTGCCTATCCTAACTGTAACCGTATCTTTTGAAACGTATCTCTTATTCACCAACCAACCAGCGTACAGCGGCATGTCCACCATTTTCACTCATACGCAAATGCGGGAACAACCATTGTAAAGCTTCATCTGCATCTTCAGAAAACTTCCATGGTGGATTAATCACAAGTAAACCACAACCATTCAGGCCCACAGGCGTATCATCCGGCCAGACACAAACTTCACACACCAATTGACGGCGAATACCTGTTTTGATCATTTTCTTTTCAAAACGTTCAATCATGGCGCGATCTTTAATTGGATACCAGACAGCAAAGATACCCGTAGGCCATTTTTTATAGGCAGCAGCCAGTAATTCTACCAATTGTGGAAAATCTTTACGTTCCAATTCGTAAGGCGGATCAATCATGACCAGTCCACGTTTTTCTTTAGGTGGAATCACTCCAAGCAAGCCTTCATAAGCATCACGTTCATGCAGGCCAGCTCGGCGGTCACGAATATTAAAACGCAGCTGCTGGAAAACCTCAGGCTGCATTTCAAAAATGGTGGCTTTGTCTATTTCACGCATGCCTTCCAAAGCAAACCAGGGTGAGCCCGGATAAGCCCCTTTACCTGAAACTTCACGCATATCCTGAACAATTTTAAGATACTGCTTTACGCCTTCAGGTGCATTGCGGGTAATGGAATCGTCCAGCTTGATTAAACGGTGGATACCATTTAAAAACTCACCTGATTTCTGTGCTGCAGACGTCGATAAATCGTATTTACCTGCCCCACCATGCGTATCGATATAGCGATAAGGTTTATCTTTGGCATTTAAACGTGTTAAAAGTTGCAGCAATAACACATGCTTCATAACATCGGCAAAGTTGCCTGCATGGAAATGGTGACGGTAATTCATGTTTCTTTAATTCCTGATATCAACCGATATTTTAGCATGAAAAAATGTTTCGTTCCGCAGGATATCTTGCTCTAGAATACGCCAGCGTTTTTCTATCCTGTTTATTGAGTATATCTTTATGGATGCAATTCACTTCCCAAAGTCATGCCATGTTGATCAAATAATTAAAGATTTAGATCAGCAAGGCTTCAGCATTATTGATGATGTTTATCCTCAAGAATATATTCATGCCTTGGTTGAAGAATGCACTTCCCATCTGAATCAGTTTAGAGAAGCCGCCATTCAAAATGGGGTCATCAGCAAAATTCGCAGTGATCATATTTTATGGATTAATGAAGATTTAGAAAAAGCTCAACAACACATCAAAATGCTAGAAAGTTTGGGGGAAGAACTGAACCAAGCCTTTTTTCTGGGCATTCGTGAAGTAGAAGCCCATTTTGCCTGTTATAACGCCGGCGAGTTTTATGCCTTACACCGCGACAATCCACAACAAAAAAATGACCGCGTCATTTCGGCAGTCTATTACCTGCATGAAGACTGGCAAGAGGATTGGGGCGGTGAATTGCGTTTGCAGGATAAGAATGATCAGTGGCACATTATCCCGCCAAAACCAAACCGGATTGCCCTATTCCAAAGTGATTTATTGCACGAAGTACTGAAAGCCAAACATCAACGCCTATCCATTACCGCATGGTTACGCAGCGGCAATTCCATTTGGTAATTCACAATGAAGGATGCTTTAAATCTGAAAAAACATCCTCATATAGCAATCATTGACAGATGAGGATGTAACCGATGCGGGAAAACACCAAACAGATTATTCAACGTATTGGCGAAACTGATCAGCTGTATTTACAAGGGAATACGCCAAAACTTGCCTTAGAACGTGCTGAGTTACGCATGCAACTGGTTACGCTCAGTATCGTACGTCAGGAACAGATTCATTTTCTGCAAGAGGCCGTAGTTCTGCTTGAACAGGGCCGTATTGAATTTGAAGAAATGCCCTTAAGTTTATATATGAACTTATCCATGCATTTAGCCAAAGCTTATATGCTGTATTTCGAAATCACCAAGGAACAAAGATTTGCATTGATTACCCAGCAAATCTTAAAACCGCTCATTCATGACCAGTATGGTGATATTTATTTCTTCCTAGCTTATGCTTCAGCAGCTAAAAGTGAGATGGCTTTGACCCGACATTGGCTCACCAAATACAGTAAAACTGCTGATTTTGACTTGATTCTGGTACAAGAGCATTCAGCCTTTCATCCCTTCCGTGAACACGACTGGTTTGTGCATTTAGTCAAAAGTAAAGTTCACTAATTGCAGATCAAACGATAAAAACGCCTTCAATAAGGCGTTTTTATCGTTTGATCTGCTTAAAAATTCCTTCTTCTCAGCAGGTTTTAAATTTCACCTGTCTACAAAAAATCAGGCTGGTTGCAGTTTGGTGGCATTCATATGTAATTGCTGGTTCAGTTCATCAATCAACATGACCCATTCATCTGCATCTTCCACCAAATAGCGAATTAAAAACTCGCGCTGGGATTTATTCCAGAAGGGAGCATCATGCAAATTTTGATGTGCAGGTAATTGATGGGTACGTATAAAAAGCTCAATAGCCGCAGGACTAGAAGCAAGTCCAAGTTGTTCAAATAACATTTTAAAGGATGGGTTATTATTCATAAGCATGGCACACTCCTTATCAACCAAACTGTCATTTATTATTCAATTAACTTATAAAATATTCATAAAAAAACCTAGTGATAAAACTAGGTTTGTTGTTTCAATTTGTGTTCAATGATGCGTTGACGTAGAAAGCCGGTCTTCGGTATGCAATTGCTCATTTAAGATATCCACCACCATGGCCCATTCATCATCTTTTTTCCAATGGCTGATCAGAAAATCATGCTGTGCCTGGGTCCAGAACGGAGCGTGATGCAAAGGGATATCCATCGTCAATTGATGGCTTTCTATAAACTTGTCTATCGCCTCTTGGCTCGAATCAAGTCCCAACTGCTCAAATAAAAGCTCCAATGTGGGTTGCTGGTCAAACATCTCATTCTCCTTAAATCTTTATTGTTCGCTTTTAAATTAGACGCAAGCCCCAAAAAATTCAGTTGTCGCTGCATCACAGCATGTTATTTTTTGTTCAAAAACCAAATTTCAGACGTAAAAAAAGCACCCCGAAAGGAGTGCTTCTTCAATTTAATCTAGAAGATTAAATTATTTAACCATGTCAGCAATTGCTGCACGTTCTTCTTCTAGCTCGTTAAGAGTGAAGTTGATACGTTCACGGCTGAATTCGTCGATTTCAAGACCTTGAACGATTTTGTATTCGCCATTTTCACAAGTTACAGGGAAACCGAACATTACGCCTTCAGGGATACCGTAAGAACCGTCAGAAGGAATACCCATAGTTACCCATTCGCCGTTTGTGCCAAGCGCCCAATCGCGCATATGGTCAATTGCAGCGTTTGCAGCAGAAGCAGCAGAAGACAAACCACGCGCTTCGATGATCGCAGCACCACGTTTACCAACAGTTGGAAGGAATACGTCTTTGTTCCAGGCAGCATCGTTGATTTTGTCTTTTAAGCTTTCGCCGTTAACAGTTGCAAAACGGTAGTCAGCGTACATTGTTGGAGAGTGATTACCCCAAACAGTCATAGTTTTGATGTCAGAAACTGCAACGCCAGCTTTTTGAGCAAGTTGAGTCAACGCACGGTTGTGGTCAAGACGTAACATTGCTGTGAAGTTTTTCGCAGGAAGATCTGGAGCAGATTTCATTGCGATGTAAGCGTTAGTGTTCGCAGGGTTACCTACAACAAGTACTTTAACGTCACGGCTAGCAACTTCGTTTAATGCTTGACCTTGACCGATGAAGATCTCACCGTTCACTTTAAGAAGGTCAGCACGTTCCATACCTGGACCACGTGGACGCGAACCAACTAGAAGAGCGTAGTCAGCATCTTTGAATGCAACTTTAGGATCATCAGTACCGATCATGCCAGCCAATAATGGGAAAGCACAGTCGTCAAGTTCCATCATTACGCCTTTAAGCGCAGCTTGAGCTTTCTCAAAAGGAACTTCTAATAATTGAAGAATAACTGGTTGGTCTTTACCCAACATCTCACCGCTAGCGATACGGAATAATAGGCTGTAACCAATTTGACCAGCAGCGCCAGTAACGGCAACGCGAACAGGTTGCTTCATGTAATTATCTCCAATTGAGAGGATCGTCATAATAATTAAATAGCTGTTCTATTTAATCTTAATAATCATAAACGGCAAAGATTGTACTCCAATACTTTGACAGATGCATTTAAAAGAGAATGGATTTCAACAAAAGTATGATAGGAAATATAAATAAAATATATAAAAAAGCTTAGTAAGAACCTTTTATGGTAAATATATTTGGACAGGTATTTTGTACTTCTGCTGAACAGCGCTTGTACTGCCCATTATTTTTGTAACAAAGTTTCACTTCGGTCAGGATGGCATTTCCCTGGGAAGTGGCACAGCTAAATTTAATGGCATTGGCAGGTAAACTCGGATTCAAACGCAAAAACTGCAGCCGGAGATTGGTCTGATGCATGGCTCGCGTTTCAGGACTGGTTAATTCCTTCGGTATTTTGAGACGCTCGGCATAATTAATCATGGTACGGAAATATTGACTTGAATTCATCTGTACACAACCTCCGATTCCCCGCCAGAGTTGCATGCGGGCATTTTCATCGGGCATGACACGTGCCACGACTTTCGCCTGCAAGGGAGATAAAGTCGCAGTAGATGTAGTCTTACACTCGGTTTCTGAAGTTTCCGGATACAAACCGGAAATATTCAGCGAATAGCCTTCCAGACATTTTCGCTGTTTTGATTTCTGGGCATCAAACATGCATACCGCAGGGGTCATTTGCACCACCATGACATACCCCTGCAAAGGTGCAGCAAAAATTTGAGATGCAAACAGCCCTAGTCCAGCACCGCTCACCCCGAACAGCGCCCATCTGAGTAAAACTGAAGTTTGCCCAAAAAATATCATCAACAAGTCAGACCTATCAATAAAATTAAAGTTTATGGATTATTTTTAAATGGAATGATATTCATCCGCTTTTCAAGTGATTGCGCTCCTTGTCCCAGCAATACTCCATAATGAGTGGCATTGGTCATCACATGTTTTACATAATCACGTGTTTCGGTTAAAGGAATGGATTCTGTATATTGGTCAGCCGCAATCGGCTGAGCCTCCGGTTGCCAGCGACGCGCCCGGTTTGGACCTGCATTGTAGCCAGCCGTTGCCAGCACAGGACTATTGCTAAGCTGACTCTGGATCATCGACAAATAAAAAGTGCCATAACGTATATTGGTATTCATGTCGGTTAAAGCTGCCGGGTTATAGGTTTCACCCATTTGCCGCGCCACCAGTTTCGCCGTGTCGGGCATAATTTGCATCAGACCACCTGCCCCTACATGTGAACGTGCCTGTGAAACAAAACGGCTTTCCTGACGCATCAAACCATAGGCCCATGCAGGATCAATTCCGGCATTGCGGCTATGGCTGACCACATAACTTTGATGCGGCATGGCATAACGATAAGCATAGTTATGCTTGGATTCAGTACGGTCAGCAGCGTAAATTGCCCGATCATACCAGCCGATATCCGTCGCACGTTTTGCCGCGGCCAGCAGCAGGCCATCATCATGTTTTAAATAGGCCTGACGCACCGCCCAGTTCCATTCACGATTCACGTAACTATCTGGTGCATTGACACGGCGTAAAGCAAAAGCACGGTTGAAATGAATATTGTGGCTTAAACGCTGCACATCACTATTGGAAGGTTGAACATTACTGGGAATACTATTGTAACTCTGTCCTAACCTATCTCTGGCCAGAAGATTATGGTAATCATCTCCCTGTGCCAATTTTTTGAAAATCTGTTGCGCCACACGTTTAGAGTTCGCATCGCCCAGCTGCTCTGAAGCCCGTGCCAACCAGTACTGCCAGCGGTCTTCCTGTTTTTGGGTTACGCCCATCGCATCAATGGCCCGAATCAGGCTTTCCCAGCTACTGAAACGAATGGCTTGACGGGCATAAATTTCCGCTTCTTCGGCACTAAAAGGCAAACCGTAACTGGCATCCAGATAATTCAGCACTTCACGGTTAAAGTTGTTTTTCATGACTGTGGTTCCGCCGATATAGCCCACAGTACGATAAAGCGCTTTTTGTACTTGTAGCGGTGCCCCTTCTGCTGCATTTTTGACGGAAGCCATTGCGGTATTTAAATCACTATCCGCCAGACGTCCCAAGGCATAAATCAAATAAGCCTGATCGGCCGCAGAGGCTTTGGGCGCAGACCATAAATAATTTAAAGGATTGGCCTGAATTTGATTGAGCTGTGCAAGTGACAGGTTTACACCCAGACTTTGTGCCGTTGCCAAAGCCAGGCCCGACTGACCTGCGCGAAGCTGTCCCCACAGACGCTGCTGTCTGTCCTGCTCGGTCATCAGGGGACTCGACAGCATCATGCGCCCCAAACCGGTACAGGATTCAGGTTGTGAGCTGGTGGCAAGCCAGACATCTTTATATTCAGCAAAAACCAGGGGATCGCCCGATTTGGCACGAACCTGTGCAACAGCACAGCTTTCCGCCTGATCCGGATTGGTCACATATTGCAAAATGGGCTGTGCAGTCGCAAAATCTGCCTGCTTGACTTTTTCTTCGACATAATCGGCTGCCAGTTTTTCCGCCATGGCCGATTGCGGATAACGCTGCGCAAAATTGATAATCTGGCTGGCAGACTGATTGGCCAGATTGCTATTCAATAACCAGTATTCCGGATAATAGCCAAGCACATCGTTTTGCATCGATGCCTGATATTGTTGTAATAAACCTAAATTTGCAGAATTGGCAGCACGCAAAGCATCATTAAACTGTTCATCAGCCGCATGGGAAATAGAAACGAAACCGGTTGATGCTAAAGCCAAAGCAAGCATTTTATAATAATTTTTATTGATTACCCGATGAAACATATACCCGCCTTCTGTCATTTAGTATTGCCTTGGTCGCACCTAATCATTTTTGAATAGTTTAATTATTATTAAACTACTCTACTGTTCTGTTATGTAACCTTATGATTAGACAATATTAATTTTCAATCATTTTTACGTCACAAATCAATATTCTTGGCGCTTTATTTATATCTATAAGTTTGGCTTCGATTCCTGCTAAAATATGCGCCTTTCTTGTATTCGAATTGCAATTTTTCAAGATGACCACTCGCCTCTTTTTTCCATCAATACAATTAAGTATTGAAATAAAAGGAAATATGGCTCGTTTATACGGTCAGCGTTGAATTGCGGTTTCACCGATTTATCCTTTAGGAGCCTACATGACGGTTCAAACCTTCATTCCAAATAGTGCCCAAGCTGCTTCAGAAAACACTGTTACCCAGCCACAGCACACCCCAGCCGACGGTTCAGTGAAAAAACTGTATATCGAAACGCAAGGGTGTCAGATGAATGAGTATGACAGTCATCGTATGGCAGACCTGCTGGGCGATTCACACGGTTATGTACTCACCACTGACCCAAATGATGCCGATATTCTACTGATGAATACCTGTTCCATTCGTGAAAAGGCCCAGGAAAAAGTGTTTTCCGAACTGGGTCGCTGGCGCAAGCTGAAAGAAAAAAATCCTGATCTGGTGATTGGAGTGGGTGGTTGTGTGGCCTCTCAGGAAGGCGACAACATTCAAAAGCGTGCGCCTTATGTCGATATGGTCTTTGGTCCGCAAACCTTGCACCGTTTGCCGCAAATGCTCGATCAACATAACGATCAAATCGAAAAGCCAAAGAAAGAAAAAATCAAGCTGGTGGATATTTCTTTCCCGGACATCGAAAAATTCGACTTCTTGCCTGAACCACGCGTTGAAGGTTACAAAGCCTTTGTTTCGATTATGGAAGGCTGTTCCAAATACTGTTCTTTCTGCGTAGTCCCTTATACTCGTGGCGAAGAGGTATCGCGTCCTTTAGATGACGTGCTGGCTGAAATTGCCGGTCTGGCGGAAAAAGGGGTTCGTGAAATCAGCCTATTAGGACAGAACGTGAATGGTTACCGCGGTGAAACCTTTGAAGGCAATATCTGTACTTTTGCAGATTTACTTCGCCTGGTTGCTGAAATTCCGGGAATTGGCCGTTTACGTTATACCACTTCACATCCGCTTGAATTCAATGATGACCTAATTCAATGCTACCGTGACTTGCCACAAATGGTTTCGCACCTGCACTTGCCGGTACAAAGCGGTTCAAACGATGTACTGAAAGCGATGAAGCGTAACCACACCATCGATGTCTATATCGAAAAAATTAAAAAGTTACGTACCGTCCGTCCGGATATGCATTTATCTTCTGACTTTATTATTGGCTTCCCGGGTGAAACCGATGAGAACTTTGAAGAAACCTATCAATTTATCCAAGATTTGGATTTTGACCATTCATACAGCTTCATTTATTCAAAACGTCCAGGTACCCCAGCATCGGAACTTGAAGACAACACCCCTGAAGATGTCAAAAAAGAACGTCTGGCCAAAGTTCAGCAATGGATTAAACGTTCAAGCATTGATAAAACCGATGCAATGCTGGGCACCATCCAGCGTGTTCTGATTGAAAAGGTTTCTGACAAAGATCCGAACCTATTGATTGGTACGGCGGACAATACCCGTCTGGTTTCTTTTATTGGTGATGCTGCATGGGTTGGGCGTTTTGCAGAGATCGAGATTACCGAAATTAAAACTTTAAATTTTGTTTACGGTGAGCTCTTGAATCTTGAGCCTGACGTGGCGTAATGTAAGGTGATCAGCCAGACCATTTTATAAGGAATTCTCTTGACTGCAGCGATCCGACGTACAGTAACTTTTCCTGGTATTTCAATGGAGCGTTTAAAAGGCATGCTGGGTGCTTATAACGGTCATTTGAAACAAATCGAACAACGTTTAGACGTCAAAATTTCCCATCGAGGTGATGCTTTTTACATCGATGGTGAAATTGATGCAGTAGAGAGAGCCGAAAGCCTCTTGATGCGTCTACATGAAGAAACCGAAGTTAGCCAGCAAGTCAGTGCGGATACCCTGCATCTGATCATTCAGGGCAGTCAGACCGACCGTGAATTGCAGGAAGACTTTTCCGACAATGAACATACCGGCCTGGATGCCGTCTGGTTGCAAACCCGCAAAGGCCGTATCAATCCGCGCGGTGCCAATCAAAAGCGTTATGTACAGCGTATTTTGCAAAGCGACATTTCATTCGGGATTGGCCCTGCCGGTACAGGTAAAACCTATCTTGCCGTGGCCGCTGCGGTAGATATGCTGGAACGCAACGAAATCCAGCGTATCCTGCTGGTTCGTCCTGCGGTGGAAGCTGGTGAAAAACTCGGTTTCTTACCAGGGGATTTAAGCCAGAAAATCGATCCTTATTTGCGCCCGCTTTACGATGCCCTGTATGAAATGCTGGGTTTTGAAAAAGTCGCCAAACTGATTGAACGCCAGATTATTGAAGTTGCCCCGCTCGCCTATATGCGTGGCCGTACTCTCAACCATTCTTTCGTCATTTTAGATGAGGCGCAAAACACGACGCCAGAACAGATGAAAATGTTCCTGACCCGTTTAGGCTTTGGTTCGCGTGCGGTCATTACTGGTGACATCACACAGGTCGACTTGCCACGTGGTCAACAGTCGGGGCTTTCACATGCCTTACGTGTAATTGAAAAAATTCCTGAAATCCACATTACTCGCTTCCACTCTCGCGATGTGGTGCGTCATCAATTGGTTCAAAAAATTGTTGAAGCCTACGAAGGTTGGGACTCTGAACAACACCGTCTTAGTGCTGAAGCACGGGCAGAACGTAAAGCGCGTCAAGAGGCATTGATTGCTGAAAATGATGCCGCTGCCGATGCTCAGGACTAAGATATTTTAAGGATTCATTTTGAAACTTAACCTATCCCTGCAACAAGATTTTCAGTCACCTGAACTGGTACTGAAACGCGCTTATATTAAAAAAGTTATTGAAACTGCACTACGTTTTATCGATGTCGATCAAGACTGTGAAATCGGGATTGCCTGTGTAGACAATGACGAAAGCCATAAGCTGAATCTGGAGTATCGTCAAAAAGACAAACCGACCAATGTGTTGTCTTTTCCGAGCGATGTGCCAGAAGAAGTGTTGGCAATGCTGGATGCCCTACCGATCGGTGACTTGGTGATTTGTATTCCTGTCGTTCTACAGGAAGCCATTGACCAGAATAAAACACCGATTGAACATTTTACGCATATGCTGGTGCACGGTACCTTACACCTAATGGGCTATGACCATGAAACCTCGGATGAAGATGCGGAAGAAATGGAAGCATTGGAAATTGAGATTCTGGCGAAGTTAGGATTTGAGAATCCCTATACTGAACAACAGTAGTTCTAGCAACATTCTAATTTTTAAACCCGATTAATTTCGATTAATCGGGTTTTATTTATGTCAAATAAGCATAAAATCTTAACATACTCCCCAATAAATGGAGGAAGAAATGATGAACAGACTCCCTTCCTGGCTGCTCCTGATTTCAGCATTATTTCCTGCATGCCAGCTATATGCCAATATGGAATCTTTATGTAAGGAAGCAAGATTTCAGCCGGCAGATAATGCCTGGGTAGGCCATTATTATCTGGAAGGCGTAATGGAAGTCGGCTCTGAGCTGTTACTGGAACCGGACGGCAAGTTTAAATGGTATCTGACAGTCGGTGCCTTAGACCAATATGCCGAAGGAACATGGTGGAAAAATGGGACATGTATTGGTTTGAAAGCCACACCCCAATACCGCCAATATTTACAAATCTTCCCGACTCACCTGGATCTTTCAGAAAAGGATTTAAAAGTGACATGGCCGGACGGGGATCAAAAGGGACACTATGTATTAGCATCTCACTGAAACTACAATTAAAAACTGAAAGTTAATGATCTTAGTAAAGCAGATCACCCCACTCCATCAATGCACCTCAAACTCAGCTTCAGCCGGGTCAAAACGCCAGGTACGCACAATGCGAAGCTCTGAAATATCTTTCATCCCTTTATCAAAACCACCGAATGGAGCAGCTTTACGCACTGATGTCTTGGCAGCTTCATCCAGCAAACCATGACCTGAACTTTCAATCAGGCGAATGGCACGAATTCCGCCACTTTTATTCAAGATCACCATTAACCGGACCTCCCCTGCAAGGCGCTGCACCTTGGCTGCATCGGGATAATAGCGGTTACCGTAAAATTCTACTTTCTCACGGAATTTCTCCAGATAAGCCGCTGAAATATCCTGCTTGGCCTGTATCCCATCCACCGTTTTAATTTTTTGCTGACGGCTAAAATTTTGCTGACGTTGCAAATATTGTGCTTCCAGACTTGCCACCATCGCGGCCTTGGCTTGGAATTGGCTATTCAACTCCTGCATGGCTTTTTTACGCTGGTTCTGTTCTGCTTCTTTCTTCCAGCTTAAGGTGGTCATCAGCACTTTTTCTTCAAAGCTGAGTTCACGTTTCTGTTGTAAACGCTCCAAAGTTTCCTGTTGCTGTTCACCAGTCGTCTGCTCAGTCATCGCTGCCGGCATATCACTCGACATACGGTGTGCTTCACGGAAGGTTCCAGAACCTTGCTGATCTGCCTGTGCCAGAAAATCCGCATGTTCCACCTTGTCCTGACTTGGACGTAAGGTAACAGCGATCTCTTTGACTGCTGCATTACTTTCTTCCGGCATGGCAAATTGCAAAGTCAAAATAATCAAATGCAAAACAGCAGCTACAATCACTGCGCTTGTGAAAATTGGATCTTTCCACCATGCATGCATTAAAGGTGCGAAACTGATTTTCTTAAGCATCACATTAAACCGACAAAATGTCTGGTCCCCAAACTGCATAAAAGCAGTATAAAATAAACACAGCGTCTAGTTTTGAGTGAAGAAACGAGAACTCAGTCAACAAGCACGCTGTAGACAATTAAAATCATGAAAATGGTGCAATTAATTTTGTTAAACTGCAAGGTGGAATATCTGTATTTTTAATACTTTCGACAAAATCTATCGAAGTTTAAGAAGATTAACTCGCTGGGATGCCTTATATGCAAACGCTACTATCCAATATCTCTAAACGTATACGCCAGGTGTACCAAAAAGCTGAGGGATTTATTGAAGATGAGCGTGAATTTCCCCTTTCTCAAGTTTTTTTAAATGCAACTTTTCAGCGTTTTGTGACTGACAATGTTGCCATGCTGAAAGATCTGCATGCTGACTTGCATGAAGACTGGCTGCGCTTATATGCAACGCTTGATGTGAAAGGTTTATACATTACCCTTTCAGTCGATTTGAAACTGGTACAGATGGAACTGAATAAAGATACCCAGCTGATTGTATTTGAACAGATTAGCGACACCCAGGTAATTGAAGCCAAATTCAAAAATATCTTCCAAAAGCTTGCTGTAAAATTTGCTTTATTTTTCTATCAAAAAGTACTCAATCAAGATCCTTTAGGCATGATCCTTGAGAAATTAAATGTCATTAAAGTGAAAGATGACTTATTGCATCTGGATTTAAACCGATGGTTAGGCAAAAAGCGTTCTATCATTGATACTTTAGCAAAAGTGCATGTCAATCATGCTGTTTTGCGTGAAGCTGAACTGGTGGTCATGGGTAATGTCAACCTGACTGCATTATTTAGAAAAATGTCTGAAGAGCCGATGGATGTTTGGGCGATTGATGCAGAACAAGCGGACAGCAAAGTCAGTCCGATCAAGCAGAAATAAGGTGAATTGTTTTTATGGATTAAAATCTGGGTTTTAACTAAAAAAACTACATTAAAGATACAGATTGCATAAGGTTTCGAATTTTATCTCTATATTCAGAAGGCATAATACTATCTACGCAGAAGTTTACATTTCATTAAGACTGCATAGGAACACTTTACTTATGGCTCACAATGTATTGAAAACAGTTGCATTCGCATCTGGTCTAACAACTACCCTGTTGTTGGCTGGAGTTTCAACCCAAACATTTGCCATGAGTCCATTCCAAGCAAGTTATCAATTTAACTATAATGGCAAAAACATGGGCTCGGCAACACGCACTTTAAGCAAGTCGGGAAATAACTGGACCTATGTCTTTGCTGCAAAAGCGGGTGCCATGGCTTCTGCGACTGAAACCAGTCATTTTAGCTTAAATGATAAAGGCGATATTCTTTCCAACAGTTTTAGTCGCCACAGTAAAATTTTGGTCCATAACAGTACCATGAGTATTAATTTCAACTCGAATGCCCAAACCATTCATACGAAAAAAGATAAAAAAGCCTATGCTTTTGACTGGAAGGCAGGTGTTCTAGATGAGCTGAATGCCGAGTTGCAATTACGTGAAGATTTAAAATCTTCAGGTTTAAAATCGAATTATTTAATTGCCGATGCCAAAGAAGTGGAATCGCGCCACTTTATTAAACAGGGCAATGAAACAGTAAAAACCGCTTATGGTACTTTTGACACCATTAAAGTAGTGCTCAAACATAAAAAGCCAAATCGCGATACCATTTTCTGGTTAGCACCTCAACTGGACTATACCCCGGTGAAAGTGACTCATCAAGATGGAAAAGCATCCTATGGTTTACTGTTAACAGGTTATAAAGGCCCAACGAGTTAATCGATTTGATCAATTTCGCTTGCATTTTTCGAGAGCCTTTTTAAAATACGCATTTGCTTGAAAAAGCATCTGCCCTTAGAGGAATTCTCCCGTGCACGCATTAGAACAGAAAATCTTAAGTGAAGGTATCGTTCTATCTGACCAAGTTCTGAAAGTTGATGCTTTCTTAAATCATCAAATTGACCCTGTATTGATGCAACAGATTGGTAAAGAATTTGCTGCTCGTTTTAAAGATGTAGGGATCACTAAGATTATCACCATTGAAGCTTCTGGTATTGCTCCAGCAGTAATGGCCGGTTTAGAACTTGGTGTGCCTGTGATCTTTGCACGTAAATATCAATCTTTAACTTTAAAAGATGATTTATACCGCTCTAAAGTGTTCTCTTTCACTAAACAAACTGAAAGCACAATTGCCATTTCAAACAAGCACATCAACTCTAGTGACAAAGCTTTGGTAATTGATGATTTCCTGGCAAATGGTCAGGCAGCTTTAGGTCTTGCCGATTTAATTCATCAGGCAAAAGCGGAAGTTGTAGGTATTGGTATTGTAATTGAGAAGTCTTTCCAGCCGGGTCGCCAATTGTTACTTGATAAAGGTTACCGTGTTGAATCTTTAGCACGTGTTAAATCTTTGGAAAATGGTACTGTTGAATTTGTCCGTGACTAAGATTTCAACTGAATTTAAAAAGAGCGCTCAGGCGCTCTTTTTTTGTAAGTGTTTTTTATAGCGATCTAATTTTCAGACCAAATATTATCTTGCTGTAGGTTGACTCTATTATAGAGCAATACTCAATAAACATTTTTTGTACTAAAATAAAAAAGTCTAACTATCCGCAAATAGTTAGACCCTGGATCATATTGAACGGTGGATTTACTTTACGGTCACAGTAATGCTGCCGGTGTTTACAGCACCAATAGCTGAAGTTTTGATGCCATCAATATGATTCTCGAATCCTCTTGTATTTACAGATGCATCAATAGCTGCTGAATTAAAGGCTAAATTCGCTGCAGTGTAATTACTTAGAGTTTCAGAGAACTGGTCATAAGTGTCAGTATTCAATGATGTACTGATAGAACTTTCAAACTCCGATGAACGCTCAGAATTCCATTGTTCCAAAGAACCCTCTGCATTTTTTTCAGCATCAAAAGTTTTCTCTAATGTACCCGTATTCACAGCACTCAGATTGCCTTGTTGTAAGTTAATGCTACCGGTGTTTACCGCACCAATTGCTGAAGTTTCTACTGCGATTTTGTCTTCCACATTATTCAGTGAATTATACGCCCCGTGTACGTTGACTGTTGCATCAACAGTAGCGGTATTAATGGCAAGGTTAAGCGCAGTACCATTTTTAGCATGTTGAGATACAGTGGCCAAAGTAGCGTCTAAACCTGTATTTACAGTGACGTGGTTGCCTTGCGGATTTGCCATGGCTCCACTAGACACGAAGGCAACAGATAAGGCGATTGTTTTGATAGTCTTATTCATGGTTATTTTCCTTTTTTCTAATTTTGAAGTACTTCTCGCTAAGCACTTCTTTTTATAATGGGAGCGA
>NZ_JBNCAT010000042.1:0-19260 GCF_049808495.1 Acinetobacter sp. G11 | reverse complement strand
GATGTGACAAAACCTGAGTCCTTTATAGTTAAAGTGTTTGTTTGCACTCATATTTTAACTATTTAGACTCAGGTTTTTTTATTTAAAGTAAACTGTGGGACAGTAGTGGCACTCAGCCCTTTTTTCAAAATACCCTACATGTATTTGACCATTTAGTTGGATGACATGGCCACTTTAATTTTTTCCATGGCATTTTTTTCAAGCTGGCGAATACGCTCGGCAGACACGTTATATTCTGCAGCCAGCTCATGCAGTGTCGATTTTTCATCATCCAGCCAGCGACGCTGTAAAATATTGCGTGAACGGTCATCCAGTTGATCCATCGCATCATGCAGGGCAGAAGTACTTTGTTCTTCGTAATCTTCTTCTTCAGCCAAACGTGCCGGATCATAGCGGTTATCTTCCAGATACAAGGCTGGAGCGACGTGGGTTGAACCTTCATCGTCATCATCACCTTGTGCTTCAAAAGCAGCATCATAGGCAGTCAGGCGGCCTTCCATTTCCAGCACCTGTTCAGGCGTGACATTCAAGTCATTGGCAATGGATTGTGCTTCGTCCAGAGTAAGTTTTTTACTGGACTTTTTTAAGCTGCGTAAATTAAAGAATAATTTACGTTGGGCTTTCGTGGTGGCAATTTTAACAATACGCCAGTTACGAATCACGTATTCATGAATTTCTGCTTTAATCCAGTGTACGGCAAATGACACCAAGCGCACGCCCATATTCGGGTCGAAGCGTTTCACGGCTTTCATTAAGCCGAGGTTGCCTTCCTGAATCAGGTCGCCTTGCGGCAAACCATAACCGGCATAACTGCGGGCAATATGCACCACAAAACGTAAATGAGACATCACGAGCATTTTCGCAGCATCTAAATCTTGGTCGTAAAAGTAGCGTTCGGCCAACTCTTTTTCTTGTTCAGCCGTTAAAATAGGAATCTGATTGACAGTACTAATATAAGCACCGAGATTTACCCCTGGTGCCGATAATGACAGGGGCATCAATTGATTGCTGCTGTCACTCATGTGTTCTCCTTGAGAGTTGGATGACATAACCATCTTAATAAATTTATCTTAATCCAATATTTCCTTGAAATTAGGAAATTTGGGTAGAGAAATGTAATTTTTTATGCACATTTGAAATGTTCTAGTTTAATTGAAAATAATTAAGATTCAATTAAGTAGTGATACTCAAAATCAGAAATTTTGGTCATATTGCAGTTCATTTGATGCATCGAACAATAACGCGTTACATCTTGCTGACTATGCGGATCTGAAGACTTGAGTAAAAAAATGCCGCCAGAATTATTCTTGATTGCTCGTTTAAGCATCAATAAGGGCATGGGACAAGGCTTGCCTATCGCATCAATGATTACTGCTGAATTGGCCAGATCATTCATCACATTCAATATCTAATTCAATTTAGTTAAATCTTAGCAAATTTGGTGCCAAAGCCCAATAAAATTATATAACTTCAACATAAAAGTACTTATCTAAAATAAGGAAATAATTAGTAAAAAAGAAGCGGAATCAAAAAGAAGATTAATCAAAAAAAACAGTATGAATTGTCATAAACCCGTGTTAAGCTCGTTGCGTATTCAAAATTAATGACGCTATTTCAGCTGTCTTAAAATGAATATCGCAATGGATGTAACCGGGATTTTGTTAATAGTAATACAGAATGATTACAAGCTTAGAAATAATAATTATTTTTAAACCTTGTTTACTCTGCTGTTTGCAACACCGGGTGGTCCTTTAATTAAATACAATGAGGATTAACTTATGACAGCTCGTGAACAAGGCGTAGTTAAATGGTTCAACGACACTAAAGGCTTCGGCTTTATTCAACGTAACGGCGGCGACGACGTATTCGTTCATTTCCGCGCTATCCAAGGTGACGGCCACCGTTCACTTCGTGATGGTCAACGTGTTGAATTCAGCGTAGTTAAAGGTCAAAAAGGCTTCCAAGCGGAAGAAGTACAACCTTTAGACTAATCGCCTGATTATTCATGAGAACGCCCCAATGTAATTTGGGGCGTTTTTGTTTATAATAGATTCCTATTTTTCCTGATCATTAAGTTAGAGCACCTTTATATGTCATCTGGTTTTGAAACCTTAAATTTACATCCGAAACTGAAACAGGCGATTGATGCTTTAGGTTTCAAAGAAATGACACCTATTCAGGAAAAGGTTTTAAAATTCACTTTGGCTGGACATGATGCCATTGGCCGTGCACAAACCGGTACAGGAAAAACAGCGGCTTTCCTGGTCAGTGTCATTAATGATTTGCTGAATAATCCGATTAAAGAACAACGCTTTCGTGGCGAGCCGCGTGCGCTGATTCTTGCGCCTACACGTGAGCTGGCTTTACAGATTGAAAGTGATGCCAAAGAGCTGACCAAATTTACCGACCTGCATCTGGTGACTTTGCTGGGTGGGGTAGATTTTGATAAGCAGAAAGCCCAGCTGGATAAAAATTTTGTCGATATTATTGTGGCGACACCAGGTCGTTTAATCGACTTTGTAGAACAAAAAGAAGTCTGGCTGGACCAGATTGAATTTTTTGTGATTGATGAAGCAGACCGTTTGCTGGATATGGGCTTCATTCCATCGGTAAAACGTATTGTGCGTTTTTCTCCACGTAAAGAACAACGTCAAACCTTAATGTTCTCTGCCACCTTTAGCTATGATGTGTTGAACCTGGCGCAACAGTGGTTGTTCGAACCGGTGACTGTGGAAATTGAGCCGGAAAAGAAAACCAATGCCGATGTAGAACAGCGCGTGTATATGGTTGCCAAAACAGATAAATATAAGTTGTTGCAAGAAATCCTGCGTGATGAGCCGATTGAAAAAGTCATGATTTTTGCCAACCGTCGTGACCAGGTACGCAAGCTTTATGATCATCTGAAAAAAGATGGTTATAAGGTGGTAATGCTTTCAGGTGAAATTGCACAAGACAAGCGCCTGAAAATGCTGGATCAGTTTAAGAACGGTCAGCATAATATTATGATCGCAACCGATGTTGCAGGTCGTGGTATTCATGTGGATGGTGTTTCCCATGTCATCAACTTTACCTTGCCTGAACAGTCGGATGACTATGTGCATCGTATAGGCCGTACCGGTCGTGCGGGAACGCGTGGGGTGAGTATCAGTTTCCTGTCTGAAGATGATGCGTTCTATCTTCCAGAAATTGAAAAAGCGATTGGCCAGAAATTGCCTTTGACCCGTCTGGAAGGGTATTGCTAGTTTTAAGAAATTTATTGCCGCATTAAAGAGTAGAAAAAGCCGCTTCAATAAGCGGCTTTTTTGTTTGGGCTTTAGACAGCTTTATTCAATGAATAAGATGAAATAGACCATTCTTTGAATATTTAGTTGGCTCGACAAGTGAAGGTCAGTACGGTTTGATAGTCTTCATCGCGTGCCAGACTGCCACTTTTGCCAGCCAAGGTACCAAGGACAGTGGTTGCAGCCTGAATCATTTGTCCGGTTTGCTCATCGACTACCCCTTTTAAGGCACCGTTGTATTCAGTTTTTTCATTCACGATGACAGGGGTGGCTTTTTTACCACAGGCATTATTTGCTGCAGTAATCGCGTTATTTTTAGAAATTAAACTGCTTTTACCAATTCCCGTCACTTCATATTGATTATTTTCTTTTTGAATCGCTAAAGATGTGGTCGGATTGGATGCACAGGCAGTTAAGGCGAGAGCAACGGCAACTGTTGAAGCGAGTGCAAAGACGTGTTTCATCTTTTTCCCCTGGATTGTT
The DNA here is from genome assembly GCF_049808495.1 of Acinetobacter sp. G11. NCBI lineage: Bacteria > Pseudomonadati > Pseudomonadota > Gammaproteobacteria > Moraxellales > Moraxellaceae > Acinetobacter > Acinetobacter sp. G11. The sequence continues at coordinate 15,496 of NZ_JBNCAT010000042.1, read as the reverse complement.
TTAAAGAGAATTTAAGCTATTTGAACATGATTTTTTGAATGATTTTTGAAGGGCTTGTATGAAATATGCAGCTTTATATGAACTCTCTGTGACTGAAGCTTAGTTCAGTCGGCCATTGTGGAGTAGACATTCACTTAACGCTCTAGAGTAACGGAACAAGATTATGCTAATCTTGGTGAAATATTTTAGTAAACAGATATCAAAGTCAATGACGGATTCAGCGGTAGATACGGTTCATCAGAATATTCATCAGCGTCAGTCGATTGGGCATTTGGTTGAGCCTGCTCCGAATGCAGAGCAACTGGAGAAAGCCTTTCAGGCGGCTTTGACTGCGCCGGACCATCATCGGTTAAAGCCCACCCGTTTTGTTGTTATTCCGAGTGATCAGCGTGAAGCTTTTGGGGAGTTGCTTTCCAGAGCTTTGGCGGATTTAGGTGAAACTGATCCTGTTCAATTGGATCGGGTAAAAAATCATCCATTTCGTGCACCATTACTGGTTTTGGCCTTAACCCAATTTCAGCCCCATCCGAAAGTGCCTAATTTTGAACAGACCTTAAGTTCAGGCGCAGCAATTGAAAACTTCTTGTTGTCTTTGCAAGTGCAGGGCTTTTCAACCATGTGGCGTAGCGGGGCAGTGGTTGAGTCGCCATTGTTTAAGCGAATCTTGGGGCTGTCAGAAGATGATTTAATTTCTGGAATTATTTATATTGGAACCGCAGCGAAAGCGATTCCAGCGCGTACAGCAGTGGATACACAAAACTATGTCAGTTATTGGAATAAGTAACTGTATTGAATCATGAGTTGAGATATAAAAATAATGTCAGAGTTGAAATTTTCAGATCTTGTTGAACCGATTGCAATTGATCAAAAAACGGCCTTGCGTGTGACCGTGTTGGGTGGTGGCAGTTTTGGTACGGCAATGGCCAATACTGCTGTACGCAACGGTTGTGACACCATGATCTGGATTCGTGATGAGGCAGCAGCAGCAGAAATTAATCAGACCCATATCAATAAACGCTATTTACCCGATTTTGTTTTGGAGCCGGGTTTAAAGGCGGTGTCGGATTTAGAAACGGCTGTTTGTAATCGTGACATTATTCTGGTGGCTATTCCTAGCCATTCTTTTCGCGATGTACTGAAACAAATCAAGCCTTTTATCAGCTCGCAGGCCGTGATTTCCCTAACCAAAGGCATTGAGGCGAAAACCTTTCATTTTATGAGCGATATTATTCGCGAAGAATTGCCTCAGGTTCCCTATGGTGTGCTTTCAGGACCGAATCTGGCCAAGGAGATTATGGCCGGGCAACCTGCAGGAACGGTCATTGCCAGCCAGTCAGAGCTGGTACGTTATGCCGTACAGCAAGCGCTGCATAGTGCATTGTTCCGGGTTTTTGGTAGCGATGATGTGCATGGTGTGGAACTGGGCGGGGCATTAAAAAATATCTATGCGGTTGCCATGGGTATGGCTGCTGCTTATAAGGTGGGTGAAAACACCAAGAGCATGATTCTGACCCGCGCACTGGCAGAAATGAGCCGTTTTGCAGTGAAACTGGGTGCAAACCCGCTGACATTCCTGGGATTGTCTGGCGTAGGTGACTTGTTTGCTACCTGTAATAGTCCGCTCAGCCGTAACTATCAGGTGGGTTTTGCCTTGGGTTCAGGTAAGACCCTGGAACAGGCCACTCAAGAATTGGGTCAAACTGCGGAAGGGATCAATACCATTGTGCAGGTGCGCAGCCGTTCGGAAGAATTAGGTGTGTATATGCCAATTACCAGTGCTTTATATGATGTGATTTTTGAAGGTGCGCCACCTTTAAGCATTGCACTTTCACTGATGAAAAATGGCCACCGCAGTGATGTAGAATTTGTTTTACCTCATAATGAAGTGTAATTTTTAAATCATCTTATTGCGTTCATAAAGCTTGGTTATAATGGCTGCATATTTGAAAATAAGGAATTTTTTATGCAACTTACCTTAGTTCGTCATGGTGAAGCCGCTCCTGCGGTGCATGGCAATGATGACAAGCGTCCTTTGACCGAGCGTGGACATACGCAGGCCCAACTCACCGCAGAATATTTAAAGGATATCATCCGGCCTGATGCCTTTGTGGTGAGTCCTTTATTGCGTGCGCAGGAAACCCTGGCACATTTGCAACATTATTTTCGTGATGTACCCGTGCTGGTATGCAATAAGATTAAGCCGGATGATGACGCAAAATTGGCAGTGGACTGGCTGTCTCAGCTTCCTTATGAGTCTATTGTGGTGGTGTGTCATATGAATGTGGTGGCGCATATTGCAGCATTGTTGACAGCAGAACCTTTTCATCCGTATGCTCTGGCTGAAGCGCGGATATATGAACAGGCAGTGATTGCAACTGGGCTATCAACACAGTTAAAAAGTTTTATTCCAAACGCATAAAATATTAATTAAAACGGCAGAAAAACATTAATGTTGTATTTATGGATGCCTGAAGCCAATGGGGTTTGGCAATGGTCGACTGGAGAGAGCTGGTCTCAGGCCTCTAGTCTTGAACAATTAATTCAAGATATTCAAGGCTATCATGGACAGGAAGCGATTGTATTTTTTCCCAGTCGCGATGTACAAATGCTGCAACAAAGTCTATCCAGGCTCCAATACAAGAAATTGGGTGCGGATGGGGTGAAATATTTATTAGAAGAATTTGTGGTTTTACCCATCGATTCAATGAAAATATTGCATCATTTTCAACATCCAGATCAATTGATCATTTTAGGTGTGGCCAATAGCACCGTTGAAACCTTACAACATGCCTTGAACTTAATCCCGGTTAAGGTCGTTTCCTTATTACCGGATTTTCTTATTTTACCGGTTCCAGAGGTGGGAAAAACCATCATTGCGAATCTGTCAGGACGCTTGCTGGTACGTGAAAGCGAATTTATGGGCAATTCGGTAGATGATCTGGCACTTTTTTTAGATTATCAGCCTCTCGGGCAATCTTATAAAATCAGCAACTTTACTGCTGAACAAATGCAAAGCCTTGAAGCCATGGTGACGTATGAACAGATTGAATCTTTTCATTATGAAGTACCGGTATTAAAAAAAGCACAACATCATCCTTTTAATATTCTGCCTAAAGCTAAAAACAGTCAGGGTATATCGGGCTATTGGAAAGCCTGTGCTGCTGTCTTGGTTGCTGCTGTTGTGGTCCAGTTTGGCTATGACGCAACACGCTGGTATAAATATAAAAAGGTGGCAGACCAGACTGCATTACAAGCCATTGATCAGTATAAGTACTGGTTTGGTCAGAGCAGCCGTGTGACCGAGCAGAATTTAAAAAGCCAGTTTGAAAGTCATGTACGCTTGAATAAAAGTGCCAACACTCAAGCTTTACAGTTACTGAGCCGGATTGGTCCGGTACTGATGCAAAATCAGATTGTGGCTAATCGGATCAATTATGATGCTTCTATTTTAAATATGGAATTGAAAGCCAACTCTGCTACTGCTTTGCAAAACTTGACCCAGCAGCTCAATCAGCAAGGCTTTAAGGCAGAATTAGGCAATATTCAGCCCAATGGTGCAGGTGCAATTGGATTGGTGAAAATACAATAATGAATACATCAGAAAAACTGCAAAACTCGATTGACCAATTCATTGAGCGAGTCACGGATTATCTGGATCAGCTGTCGCAACGTGAACGTTATCTGGTGATCTTTACCACGATTTTTGTGCTGGTTGCGGCTATTGGTTCAGCCCTTTGGTATATGCATGCCGCTGCGAATAAACAGCAGAATCGGGTCAATGACTTTAAAGACATGATCGTGTGGATGCAAAGCAATGCAGTGACCATGAAAGCTGCAGATGATGTGCAGTTAAGTGCGGCAGATAAAGTCCAGCGCGTTGCCCAGCAGCAGGGATTGTCTGTGGCATCCCAGCAAACAGGCGAGCAAATCCAGATTGTTGCGGCACATGAAAATTACGCCATTTTGGCAAATTTTTTAACCCAATTGGCGCAGATGGGTCTAAGTCTTGAGAAAATAGAATTAATCTCCGAGGCAGGACAGATTAAATTAACAGCGACAGTGCAATAAAGGGTAAAAATAAAGATCTGCTAAGCATGGTGTTTTCTCCGGGCTATGCCTATAATATGGCGACTTAAAAAGCAGTAGACTTTTATAGATATGTTGTATTCTCTTGCCCGCCCTTTGTTGTTTTCTTTAGCACCGGAGCGTGCACATGAGCTCACACTATCGTTATTGAAATCAGCTCATCGCATGGGCATGATGCGTCAAAACGTAGCGTCCAAACCTGTGACCTGTATGGGAATTGAATTTCCCAATCCGGTAGGTTTGGCAGCCGGTTTAGACAAAAATGGCGCTTATATTGATGCCCTGGCTGGACTGGGATTTGGTTTTATTGAAATTGGAACCATTACACCACGTCCCCAATCGGGCAATCCGCATCCCCGTTTATTCCGCTTGCCTGAAGCCAAGGCCATTATTAACCGTATGGGCTTTAATAATGACGGTGTAGACAAGCTGATTGAAAATGTCAAGGCAGCAAAATTCAAGGGCATTTTGGGCATTAATATTGGTAAAAATGCCGATACTCCCGTTGAAAATGCCGTTGATGATTATCGGATTTGCCTGGAAAAAGTTTATAACTACGCTTCCTATATCACGGTTAATATTTCATCGCCGAATACCAAAAATTTGCGCAGCCTGCAAAGCGGCGATGCCTTGACCGAGTTGCTGCAAACCTTGAAAAAGCGTCAGCTTGAACTGGCGGAAGAGCATCAGCATTATGTGCCTCTGGTGCTGAAAGTTGCACCGGATCTGACTCAGGAAGATATTCAGTTCATTGCCAAACAGTTAATCCAGTTTAAGATTGATGGTTTGATTGTGACCAATACCACCTTGTCTCGTGAAGGGGTAGAAAACCTGAAATATGGCAATGAAGCGGGTGGCTTGTCTGGCGCTCCGGTATTTGAAAAAAGTACCGCTTGTCTTGCCGCTTTTGCTAAAGTATTACAAGGTCAGATTCCATTGATCGGGGTAGGCGGGATTTTGTCTGGCGAACAGGCCGCTGCGAAACAGCAGGCAGGTGCCAGCCTTGTACAAATTTATAGTGGCCTCATATATACAGGTCCAGCCCTGATTAAAGACTGTATTGATGCTTTAAACACGCCATGAATACGCTGGATATCTTCATACTGATTATTTTGCTCATTGGAGGGCTCAACGGTTTGCGACAAGGATTGGTTTCAGCCTTTGCGAACTTGGTAGGATGGGTTTTTGCACTCATAGTCGGTGCAAAATACGCAACCATCCTGGCACCTTCGATGGTCTCACTCAGTGGAGATCCGGTAGTACAAAAAATAGCAGCTTTTGCATTTATTGTATTGCTGATGGTGGTTTTAACCTGGATTATTACTGCCTTACTCAACAAGATATTAAAAAGCCTGAAACTCGGCCCGTTAAACCGTTTGGCGGGTGGCGCTTTTGGCTCTTTAAAAGGTTTATTGATTGTACTCATCACCATGCAGGGCCTGGGCCCCTGGGTGGAAAGTTCTCCGCACTGGAAACAGTCTAAATTTGTACAACTCCTTATTCCGTATGCACCCTGGGCGACTGAACTCTCTAAAGAAGCGGCGCAAGGGGCACTTTCTCATATCAAGTCTGAAGATGCAGCGTCATCTTCCGACACATCGTCTGAAAAAACGCAGAAACATGCAGTGCGTACAGGCGAATCAACAAATAATCCTTTTTATTAATCCTAGCTTGTTTGCGAGGTTGCTATGTGTGGAGTAGTTGGTATAGCTGGTAAGTCACCCGTTAACCAAATGTTGTTTGATGCATTGACGATGTTACAGCATCGTGGTCAGGATGCAGCCGGAATAGTAACCTGTCATAACGGGCGGCTATTCCTGCGTAAAGACAACGGTATGGTGCGAGATGTCTTCCATACGCGTCACATGCGTGCCCTGCTAGGCAATTACGGTATTGGTCATGTGCGTTATCCGACAGCGGGTTCTTCAAGCAGTGCAGAGGCACAGCCATTTTACGTGAACTCGCCTTACGGGATTACCTTGGCGCATAACGGTAACTTGACCAATGCTGAAGAAATTCATGAAGATTTGTTTAAAACAGATCTTCGTCATATGAATACCGATTCGGATTCTGAAGTATTGTTGAACGTTTTTGCCCATGAAATGCAGAAAAGTGGCAAATTGAATCCAACACCGGAAGATATCTTTAATGCGGTGTCACGTGTACACGAGCGCTGCAAAGGTGCTTATGGTGTGGTTGCCATGATTACCGGACATGGTCTGGTGGGTTTCCGTGATCCAAATGGTATTCGTCCACTGATTTATGGTTCGCGTGAAACTGAAAACGGCACTGAATATATCATTGCTTCCGAGTCTGTGGCGATTACCGCTCTAGGCTTTAAGGTTGAGCGTGATATCGAGCCAGGCGAAGCCATTTTCATTACTTCGAAGGGCGAGTTGTTTAGCAAGCAATGTGCGGTTAATCCTGAATATCGTCCTTGTATCTTTGAATATGTGTATTTTGCGCGTCCGGATGCCATTATTGACGGCATTTCAGTGTATAAAGCACGTTTAAAAATGGGTGAAAAGCTTGCCAGCAAAATCATCCGTGAATGGGGAGATGAGCACGACATCGACGTGGTGATTCCAATTCCAGATACTTCACGTACTTCAGCTTTAGAGCTTGCAAATACTTTGGGTGTTAAATTCCGTGAAGGCTTTGTGAAAAACCGTTATATCGGGCGTACCTTCATTATGCCTGGCCAGAAACAACGCGAGAAATCAGTACGTCAAAAGCTCAACCCGGTTGAACTGGAGTTCAAAGGCAAAAACGTTTTACTGGTAGATGACTCGATTGTACGTGGTACCACCTGTAACGAAATCATTCAAATGGCTCGCGATTCGGGTGCGAAAAAAGTATTCTTTGCTTCGGCTGCACCGATGGTGAAATATCCAAACGTGTACGGTATTGATATGCCAGCAAAAGCGGAACTGATTGCATCGAACCGCAGTGTTGAGGAAATCCGTGAAATTATTGGTGCAGACCGTTTGATTTTCCAGGATCTGGAAGATCTAAAAGGTGCAGTTCGTACTAACAAGGTACCGGCATTACAGGAATTTGACTGTTCGGTGTTTGATGGTGTGTATGTAGCGGGCGGTATCGATGAAGCTTATCTGGATGAACTGGAAAGCAAGCGTAACGACTCTGCTAAAAAGGCTCAAGATGGTTATATTGATGTCAATATTGATGCAGCATCAGTAGACTTGACTGGTGTGAAAGAAGAATAAATTCTTCTGGCATACCATGAAAAGCGGGAAATTCCCGCTTTTTTAATTTATGATGTGTGAATAAATACAATGTAATACAGGAAATTTACATTGAAAAGTGCGGGTTATTTGTTCATAAAAAATAAAAATATGGTTTGGTCTGCAAGTATTTGTCTGCTTGCGGTGCTGCTTTCGTTATTTATTTTAAATACTATTGTCGGATTGAACGTTTTCTATTTTGACCAGACTCAATCCATCTTCTGGCATGTACTGAGCCCTTATCTGATTGTGCTTTTGCTGAGCGTAATGGCTATTTCTGTATTGTATGAGTTTTATGTCTTTCGTTCAGGCGGACACTCACTGGCAAAACAGATGGGGGCTCGCCGCTTAAGTCTTATCGAAAGTATTCCTGAAGAAAGCATTGCCCTTAAAATTACTGAACAACTGGCGGATACTTTTTTAATTGAGGCACCGGCAATCTATGTGCTTCCCGATGAAGTTGGCGTGAATGCGCTGACCGCAGGGTTTTATCCGCGCGATATTGTGATTATTTTGACTTGGGGCGCTTTACAGAATCTGGATGAATTGGAACTTTATGGTTTGCTCAGTCATGAGTTTAATAAAATTCTGTCTGGTGAAACCGCTGAAAACACCCGCTTAAAAATTCTCTACAGTAGTCTGAGCACTTTGAGCCAGTGGGGCAGTAAAATTGCCAAACTGGGTTTTACCAAGCATGGTCAGGCACATACACATAAATTTGCCACTTCTTTCGTGGCCCTGGGAGGAATAATCTGGCTGATTGGAAGCCTGGGGGTGTTGATTACCCGTCTGATTAAATATATTTCGCTGGGTAGCCGGACCTTTAAAAATGACCAGAAAACCAGGCGCCTGATTCAAAACGATGCCAATGTGCAAACTTTACTCAGAATTTATGTCCATCATTCAGGTTCGCAAATTCACAGTGAATATGCCGAATCCATTTCGCATATGTGTTTTGCTAACTCTTTAAGTCCACAAAACTGGATGAATATTCATCCCAGCATCGAACAGCGTATTTATGAATTGAACCCTGGTCTGGTGCAGGATTTGCAGCTTGAAAATTTAAAAAAATTGCGTAATCAGCCACTATTCAGTCTGTTTCGTTCGCTTGATGAGCTGAACAGTGAAGTCTATACGCCGTGGAGTTCACCACAGCCGTTGCCATTGCTGCGTTTATCACCAATCAGTTTTGCGATTAATGATGCCATCAAGCCCCTAAAGCCAGAAATTCGCGACAACATGCAACGTCCTGAACTGATCCAACGGGCATTGCAGACTGCAACCGGTTCACGCGAGGTGATGGTGGCGATTTTAATGATTCGCCAATACCGTGAATTTATTCCTGCCGAGGCAGAAGTCAGTCGTGCCATTGTCGATTCATTGCTGCATCTGGATGGTCGGGTACATATCTCCATCTTTTACGAAGCCTGTAAAAATATCGGCACGATGCCTGCGACCATTGCACGCCAGTTTTTAATGAAACTGGCGCGAATTATTCAGGAAGATGGGGAAATTGGTCTGCTGGATGCTTTATTGCTGGAGTGTGTGAAATTTGAATTAAATCTGCTGCCATTGCATACCCCGACTTCACTGGAAGATGTCAAGCCGCAGATCGTACGCCTGATAGATGCCTTGTTGCATGTACAACAGATTAATAGCCAGAATCAGCTCGATGTGCGGAAAAAAATTCTCCACCGGGTATTGACGGTACAGGAACTGGAAATGTATGCCGAAATTTCGGATGAGCCAATTGATCTGGCAGAAATATTAAATGATATTGCGGGTTTGCTGCTTCGTGACCGTTTAAGTATTTTAGGGGTTGCTGAGTTATGTTTGTGGAATGACCGCATTATTACCCAGGACGAGCTTGATGTTCTGCAGCTGCTGTATTGGCGTTTTGGTTTTGAAACCGATGAAATTGTCGAGTTGATGCAGAAGAAAAACAGTTTAATGATTGTCTGAACAAGCTGCGATAAAATGGGTGATGATTCAATAAAAGCACAGCAAAAAATCAGTAATCTCGTTAGAATACCCAGTATTCAATTGGTGATGAAGAAAGATGATCGGGCATCAGCGTGACATATTGGCAACATTGGGGATCGATATCTGGATTCCCCGGGATGTTGCATGTCAAAAAATGCCATCTTCATCGCTGTGGCGAGATCAGGCTGCAGCTGAATATCAGACTGAAATTGTGCTGGAAAAAACGCCAGCTGTATTGCCATTAGAGCTTCAAGAAAATCAAAATCAAGCATTTGAACATGTCGAGCCGTTGAATGCTCCAGTTACAGCAAGTGTAGAAAAAGCTGAATTTGTTGCTGAAGTGATTGCAGAGCGTGCAGCACTACAAATAGCAGCATTTCAATTGCAGGCCTTGAGTTTGCCACATTGTGTCATTGTGGTCGATGCAACCGAAATCACCGCCGAGCAGCAGCAGCTTTGGAATAATATCCAGCATGCGGTGCTGGCTGAATATTATGAATTGCAGTGGCCATTTCCTTTAATGAGCTTTCAGGATGGTCATGGCGCAGAAAGTTATGTGCAAGGCTTTTTAGACGCAATCAGTGCAGATAAAAACATTATTTTTCTCGGACAATGTGCTTATTTTAAACATTCAAAAAGCATCAATCTGGCGGGTTTGCAGGAAATGCTGGATCAGCCCCTGTTAAAAAAACGCCTGTGGCAGTTTATGCAAAAATCGCCTCACAACACGGATGGAACATGAACAAGAAAGTCGTAGTTTTTAGCCAGTTAGATCGGGATATCCTTCAGCGATTACAACAACAATATCAGGTGGTCATCATCAACCCGAAACAGGGTGATGTGAATGAACAGATACGTGAACAGGTGAAAGATGCCGATGGCATGATTGGTGCAGGGCGTTTACTTAATGCGGATAATCTGGCGACAGCACAACAGCTTAAAATTATTTCCAGTGTCAGTGTGGGTTATGACAATTATGATCTGGCCTATTTAAACCAGCAAAAAATCTGGTTATCCAATACCCCGCATGTATTAACCGAAACCACGGCCGATTTAGCTTTTAGTTTGCTGATGAGCGCAGCACGTAAAGTTCCCGCCCTGGATCAATGGACCAAGCAGGGCAATTGGCAACGCACTGTGGGGACGGCACAATTCGGGCAGGATATTTTTGGTAAAACGCTCGGCATCATCGGTTTGGGCAATATCGGCGCTGCGATTGCACGGCGTGGTTTTTATGGTTTTAACATGAACATTCTTTACCATAACCGCCGTGAAAAACTGGAACTGGCACAGCCCTTAAACGCCCGCTACTGTGCCTTGAATGAGTTGTTGAAACAGTCTGATTTTGTGGTGGTCGCTGTGGATTTAAATGCAGAATCCCAAGCTCTGATTGGGCAGCACGAGTTCGATCAAATGCAGCCACATGCAGTTTTTGTCAATATTGCCCGTGGTTCCGTGGTGGATGAGCAGGCAATGATTGATACGCTCAAAGCAGGTAAAATTTTTGCTGCCGGACTGGATGTCTATGCCAAAGAACCTTTACAGGCATCAGAACTTTTTGCTCTGGAAAATGTGGTGACTATGCCGCATGTGGGTTCTGCGACTGCGGAAACGCGTAAAAAAATGGCTGAACTGGCTTATCGTAACCTGGTTGAGGCCCTGGAAGGACGTACACCTCCTTATTTGGTGAATCCTGCCTTTTCTTAAAATTTGATAACACTTCATTGCAAATTGCTCCAATTTTCAATGTTATATTCGGATAAATTGAAAAAAAGCAGTTTGAGTACATCACATTGAAACGGTTTTTATGGGCTTGCAACATCACTTTGATTTCAGCCATGGCATTAACGCACAGTGCAAATTTCAATTCAACGCCGCAATTGAATGTTCCTGAAATTGGCAGTGGGGTTGGTCTGATTGACCAGCAAAAAGAAAGAATGATTGGTGAAAAAGTCTTTCGTGAAGTACAGCATCAAATGCCCGTTTTGCAGAATCCATGGCTGGAAGATCAGTTGGGGAGTGTATTTTCACATATTTTAAGCCAGACCCAGCTGGGTCAGCCCATAGGTCTGGTGATTATCAATGATCCGCAAATCAATGCTTTTGCTGTTCCGGGTGGGTTATTTGCCATCAACACGGGAATGGTGATATCTGCCCGAAATATGGATGAAGTCGCTGGAGTGATGGCGCATGAAGTGGCGCATGTGTCACAACGTCATTACAGTCGTTCACAGGAAGCTTTTAAGGGGCAGGGCCTGTTAACCTTGGCGGGATTGCTGGTCGGTGCGCTGATTGCTTCTCAAGCGGATGGCGATGCCGGAACTGCAGTGATGTTGGGTTCTCAGGCAGCGATGATGGATAAACAGCTGAACTATAGCCGTAATCAGGAGCGTGAAGCGGACCGGATTGGCATGCAGTATATGTATAGCGCAGGCTATAATCCGCAAAGTATGGCGGATTTTTTTGAAGTGATGGACCGGGCAACCAGTAAAGTCAGTTTTCTGCCTGATTTCTGGCTCACCCATCCACTCAGCACCGAGCGGATGAGTGAGGCACGTTTAAGGGCCAATCAATTTCCCCGTATAAAATCAAATTTACATGATGAAGATTTTGAAATCCTGAAATGGTATAGCCGGGTCATTTCAAATCAGGCGACGGAACAGCAACTCCAGGTTTTGGCAAATCGAAATAATTTTGCCGGCCAGCTGGTTTTATCCGCATTTTATTTAAAACAGGGCGATTATGTTCTGGCACAGCAGGTTTTGAATCAGGCGAAAGCACAGCAGCGTTTAAATAACTTATTGGTTTTAATTCAGACCGATATTTATTTGGGACAAAATAAAACCGAGCAAGCCTATCAGGCCGTTCAATCGGCAGCACGGATCATGCCGGAAAACCGGGCTTTGGCTTTTAAGCTGGCAGAAGTCTATATCCGTCAAAAAGAGCCTGTACTGGCATTCAGCCTGATTCAGCGCTTTATCAATAAAAATCCGCGTGATATTCAGGCCTGGCGCCTGATGCAGCAAGCGGCCAATATAGACCGGCAGTCACCGTTTAGAACGGTGAATGTGCTGCGTTACCGGGCAGAAGTGGAATACTGGTCAGGATTGGAAGAAAATGCGATTAAATCCTTATTGCATGCCCAGCGCCTGATTAAAGATAATGAAATGCTGGCGGCAAAATTAAAAGCACGGATTCAGGAAATGCAAAAAGAGCGACAGCTCAGAATTTAGCCGGATATGATTATGCTGCAATGATAATAAAAATAAGGAGTGACGCATGCTAGAAGGTCAATGCTTGTGTGGAAGAGTAAAGTATCGTTATGAGGGTGAAATTGAAAAAACCATCATCTGTTACTGCAAGGATTGTCAAATGGCTCAAGGTTCCATCTTTGGCTGGAATAGTCCATTACAGAAATCAGAATTTGAGATTACCCACGGTATTAAATTTTTAAAAGAATATTTCCATACTCCGAATAAAGCCCGGGTTTTTTGTCAGGAATGCGGTAGTCCGATTTATTCATATCGGGTCGATGTGCCGGATATTATTCGTTTACGTTTGGGAACGGTAACGCAAGGGCATTTACCTGTACCTTCCGAGCAAGCCTATATCCAATATAAACCTGATTTTTTGCATATCGATGAATAAAATCTGCAGCTGAAATGATGAGGCCTGTGATAATCTTTATGCCTTGTGAATTTTAAATAATGAACAGAATCGATTTATGAAAAAAATATTATTGGCTTTATTGGTATTGGGGTATGTGGGGTTAAATACGGCTTTTGCAGGCGTGGAGCAATATGTCGCAGCAGTGGATCAAATCTCTGAGCAGTACAAGCAGGAGAGCAGAAACTTTTTTAGCAGTCTAAATGCGCAACAGACGAGCTTTACGCCACAGCAACAAACACAGTACTGTGCAATAGTGGGCAGTTATATTGATCGGTTATATCAGGCGGCAGATCAGAACAGGGAAGCTTTGGATCGTCAATTTAGACAAATGACTAGGCAAGACGTCATTAATAAAGTGATGTCATCAAAAGAAATGCTGATTTTGAGAAAATATAATATTCAGTGTGATCTGAAATAATCGGAAATGTTTATGAGAGATTAGGGGAAATATTTGAACTGTCTTTGCTTAAAGGCAGTTCAACGCTAAAGAATGATTCTGGAGTTGGGAATTAGCTCAGTTTTGCTTTAATTTTAGCTGAAACTTGTGCAGGATCGGCGCGCCCGGCTATGAGCGGACGCAGAGAATTCATCACCTTACCCATATCTTTCATGCTAGTAGCTTCTTGTGCAGTAATTGTCTGCGCAATGATAGAATCAAGCTCTTCCTCAGTCATAGCTTCTGGTAGAAATTGAGATAACACTTCAATTTCGGCTTGCTCTTTACTAGCTAAATCATCTCGGCCAGCGCCTTCAAAGGCTTTAACCGATTCTTTACGTTGTTTAATTTGTTTTTCAATGACCGCAAGAACTTGAGCGTCGTCAAGCTCTTTGCGTTCATCGACTTCGATTTGCTTAATTGCTGCCTGCAGACTACGAATAACCGTCAACTTATCCATTTCTTTAGCACGCATAGTTGCTTTCAAAACTTCAGTAATTTGGTTTTTTAAAGTAGTCATTTATTTAGTCCAAGCAGTCAATCACAAATTAATCTTAGTAAAGGCGAGTAGTACGAACTGATTCGCGAGCCAATTTCTTTTGGTAACGTTTAACAGCAGCAGCTTTTTTACGTTTACGTTCTTGAGTTGGTTTTTCGTAGAATTCACGTTTACGAACGTCAGCTAAAACACCTGCTTTTTCGCATGAACGTTTGAAACGACGGATAGCTACGTCTACTGGTTCGCCTTCTTTCAATTTAACTTGTGGCATGAAGAATCCTCATTAAGTTATGGATAAGATCTATAGCACGATTGCCTTAGATCACAAGTGAAGGACAGTATTTTACTCATTTACATCTCATATCACAAGTCTATAATAGCTTTAGCAATATTTAGATACGGGTAAAAGGCAGTTTAATGATCGTTCTGGGCTTGGAAACTTCTTGTGATGAAACCGGGTTAGCACTCTATGACAGTGAAGTCGGCTTAATAGGACAGGTGTTATATAGTCAGATTAAACTGCATGCCGAATATGGCGGCGTAGTCCCGGAACTGGCTTCACGTGATCATGTGCGCAAGCTCATTCCTTTAATCAATCAGTTACTTGAACAAAGCAAGATTAAAAAATCAGACATTGATGCAGTCGCCTATACACGTGGTCCCGGCTTGATGGGGGCACTCATGACCGGTGCATTGTTTGGGCGTACCCTGGCATTTGCGCTGAATAAACCGGCCATTGGGGTGCACCATATGGAAGGTCATATGTTGGCGCCCTTGTTGTCTAAAACTCCACCGGAGTTCCCGTTTGTCGCTTTATTGGTCTCTGGTGGGCATACCCAGCTCATGGCAGCGCACGGCATCGGTCAGTATGAATTGCTGGGTGAATCGATCGACGATGCTGCCGGTGAAGCTTTTGATAAAGTCGCGAAGATGATGGGCTTGCCTTATCCGGGTGGTCCGAATATTTCACGTCTTGCAGAGCAGGGTGATGCCACAGCTTTTGATTTTCCACGTCCGATGCTGCATCAAGGTTTGGATTTTTCATTTAGCGGTTTAAAAACTGCTGTTTCGATTCAGTTGAAAAAAGTTGAAGGCCAGAACCGTGAGGCGGATATCGCTGCATCTTTCCAGGAAGCACTGGTAGATACACTGGTTAAAAAATCGGTAAAAACTTTAAAGCAAACTGGGTTAAAGCGTCTGGTCATTGCCGGCGGGGTAAGTGCCAATAAACGTTTACGTGAGCGTCTGGAAGCAGATTTGGCCAAAATTAAAGCCCAGGTCTATTATGCAGAACCGGCTTTATGTACCGATAATGGCGCCATGATTGCTTTTGCCGGTTATCAGCGCTTAAAAGCAGGTCAGCATGATGGTTTATCCGTGACGACGACGCCACGCTGGCCAATGACAGAGTTGACCAATCCAAGCGAAGCTTGAATATTAAAGAATTAAAAAAGAGGTGCTTAGCGTCACTGCTGTCCCACAAATATCACAAGAAGAACCTCAATTGAGGTTCTTCTTGTTTTCGCCATTTTTTATCAGGCACAAAGAGTGACCTTAAAAGTTTCCTTTCAAATAAAT
>NZ_JBNCAT010000041.1:0-19992 GCF_049808495.1 Acinetobacter sp. G11 | reverse complement strand
TTATTTGAAAGGAAACTTTTAAGGTCACTCTTTGTGCCTGATAAAAAATGGCGAAAACAAGAAGAACCTCAATTGAGGTTCTTCTTGTGATATTTGTGGGACAGCAGTGGCCTAAGCGCTCTTTTTTATTTGAATAATTCTAGATTCCTAAACTGCCGCGCGCCGAGCGCTTGGCGTAATTTAGGCAGGAAGCAGTGCTTCCTGAAATCCCTAAATTACTCCCATTCAATCGTAGCTGGTGGTTTAGACGAAACGTCATAAACCACACGTGAAACATCTTTAATTTCGTTCATGATACGAGTCGAAATCTTATCAACCAGTTCATATGGAAGATGCGCGAAACGTGCAGTCATAAAGTCCACAGTTTCAACGGCACGAAGTGCAATCACCCATGCATAACGACGGCCATCACCTACCACACCTACCGATTTAACCGGCTGGAATACAGCGAAAGCTTGCGCAGTTTTGTCATACCAACCGCTGGCACGAAGTTCTTGCATGAAGATGTCATCCGCCAGACGAAGGATGTCGGCATATTCTTTTTTCACTTCACCCAAAATACGCACGCCCAAACCTGGACCCGGGAACGGATGACGATAAAGCATCTCATGCGGTAAACCTAAAGTGGTACCTAAACGGCGTACTTCATCTTTAAACAGGTCACGGATTGGCTCAACCAGTTCAAAGGCTAAATCATCTGGTAAACCGCCCACATTGTGGTGTGATTTAATCACATGTGCCTTACCGTTTTTAGTTGCAGCAGATTCAATCACGTCAGGGTAAATTGTACCTTGTGCAAGGAAATTTACGCCATCCAGCTTACGTGCTTCTTCAGCAAATACTTCAATGAATTCACGACCAATGATTTTACGCTTTTTCTCTGGATCGGTTTCACCTGCAAGCGCAGACAAGAAACGGTTCTCAGCATCGGCACGAATGACGCGGATACCCATGTTTTTCGCAAACATGTCCATCACTTGCTCGCCTTCGTTCAAACGAAGCAAACCGTTGTCTACGAATACGCAAGTCAATTGATCGCCAATGGCTTTATGAAGAAGCGCAGCAACTACTGATGAATCTACGCCACCTGAAAGACCAAGCAATACTTTTTGGTCGCCAATCTGTTCACGTAACTGTTCAACACGCAGGTCGATGATGTTTTCAGAGTTCCAGAGATTACGGCAACCACAAATGCTGTGTACGAAGTTAGACAGCAACTCGGCACCTTTTGCAGTATGGGTCACTTCCGGGTGGAACTGCACGCCATAGAAACGGCGTTTTTCATCGCTTACTGCTGCAAATGGACAGCTTGGTGTACTTGCAGTCACCTGGAAACCTTCCGGAATCGCACTGACTTTGTCACCATGGCTCATCCAAACATTGAGTTTGTTTTCGCCATCGTCTAAATCACCCAGAAGTTGGTCACGAACCAAAACATCTACCGCAGCATAACCAAATTCATGTACGGTACCTGGCTCTACTTTACCGCCAAGCTGTTCTGACATGGTTTGCAAGCCGTAGCAAATACCCAATACAGGTACACCCAGGTTGAATACAACTTCAGGCGCGCGTGGACTACCTTCTTCATGAACACTTTCCGGACCACCCGACAAGATGATACCGTTTGGTTTAAATGCGCGAATGTCTTCTTCAGACATGTCATAGGCATACATTTCAGAATATACGCCAGCTTCACGTACACGACGTGCAATAAGCTGACTGTATTGAGAACCGAAATCCAGAATCAGGATGCGGTCTTCAGTGATTTGAGTATTGGTAGTCATGACAAACAACTATGCAAGGCAAACGAAATAAGCGCTGCATTCTATCATTTTTCGGCGCATTAAGCACACTATTCGCACAAGGCTTTCAATTCGTTGATTGCATTATATTTCCGGCACAACAAAGCACCCCTCCGGATGCCTTGTTTGTTTTACCATTTTTCTATTTTCACGATTTGGATATCGTTCCATGTCGTCATGATAGATATCATCATACTCCATCAGTCTGATCTGGCCGTATCTTCTCTAGGACTTTGGTTATTAAGTAAAATCTTGCAGCTTAGTTCTGGTTATACCAAAGCCATTGATCGTTCCGATTGGCCAGTTTTTCTATTTTAACGACATCGATGTTGGCGGATTGGCCACTCTGGGTATCCACTTCACCCATCACTTTCACCTGATCACCGGCTTTTAAGCCCATCGGTTTCCAAAAATCATCATCTACATCAATGTCAATTGAACCGGATCCATCTTTGAGCTGAAAATGATCGCCCCGTATTCGTTTGACAATAACGCCAGATAAGGTCACTGCAGTTTCATCCGCCAGCTGTTTTACTTCTGCAACCGTGACCGTATTTTGGGCAGCTTCATTCACGATCATCTGATCACTTTTACCCGCCCAGGAGGCTGTAGAAAACATCACACCAGAGATAAAAATGACCCATAACATTTGCTTCATGATTGACTCCACTTTGCTAGCTTCATCAAGCTTTATTGAAGCAAAATTCCGGCAATTTGTACGCAGCTTTTATGTAGTGTGCACAACTTTTATGTAATTACAAAAGTCTGTACAAGCAAGAATCAACCTTCAATTTTTCTCAATGCTGGCGATGGTCTCTCTAGCATGTCATCTACACTGAATTTACCTGCACCGTGCAGCATCAGGAACAATAGTCCACCGGTCATGGCAATATTTTTCATCAGGTGAATGGCATCATCCGGAGTCCCGGTGCCATGGAAAATAAAGCCGCAAATAAAGGTAAAAATGGCTAAGCCCAAGGCAGCCAGACGGGCCTGAAAACCAAACAACAGGGCCAGACCGCCGCCAGCAACGACCAGGATACTCAAAGGCAGCAGGCTGCCCGGGACACCTTTAGATTCCATATACCCGGCCGTTGCAGCATAAGCATTGATTTTCATCCAGCCAGACATCAGAAAAATATAGGCTATTAACACACGTGCAACCAAAGCGATAAAGGCATCGGTTTGCAGGCCCTGCACCAGATTTTTTATAAAAGTATTCGGATTAAACATGAGGTCACCTTTTGATTTTTGTTTTAATGACCTCTACATGCTAAGCCTGTTTTTATCAGGGTCAATAAATAATTTGTAAGATAAATCGTTGCTCAAAAAGGGAAAGATGAAAATGCAATTAATTTTCTTTTTGGTACTGACTTTCATGCCCCAGACTGCTAGGATTTCAGCACATTTTTGCTATCTGTAGCGCCATGGAACTGCTTGATTTTATCTTACACGTTGATGCCCATCTGCTCGAATTTATCACCGATTACGGCGTGTGGATTTATGCCATTCTTTTCTTGATTATTTTTGTGGAAACCGGGCTGGTGGTGATGCCATTTCTGCCGGGTGACAGCCTGCTGTTTGCGGCAGGAGCCTTAGCAGCATCCACAGGCGCAATGAATCCTTATATTCTGGTCATCTTGCTGTTTGTTGCCGCAGTATTAGGCGACACGCTGAATTATCATATTGGTAAATTTATTGGACCGCGTGTCTTTGAAATTGAATCACGTTTCATTAATAAAAAGCATTTAACTTATACGCAAAAATTCTTTGAAAAACATGGTGGTAAAACCATTATTTTTGCCCGCTTTGTTCCTTTCGCCCGTACTTTTGCTCCGTTTGTCGCCGGTGCAGGTCACATGAATTATAAATATTTCCTGAGCTTTAATATCATTGGTGCCATTTGCTGGGTCGGTTCTTTTGTAATTTTGGGCTACTTATTTGGCAATATGCCGATTGTCAAAGACAATTTTACCCATCTGATTTTTGGCATCATTATTATTAGTGTCTTGCCGGGCATTATTGGTTTTATTCGCCAGAAACTTAAAAAGGCGCATTAAAAGAAGCGAATTACAACGGGCAACATACACATAATCAGTAACATGGCCGATCCTTTATATAAGAGATCGGCTTTTATTTGCCTGGACTGTCCGGCCAAAATGGCCCGCCCAAAAAACATCCAGAACACCACCGTAGGCAACAGTACCAGACTGAACAGCGCAAATACCAAAACAAAATTGGTGGGATTGCTCCAGGTTTCAATCGGTAAAACACCGGCAGCAAATAATAAGGCTTTAGGGTTTTTGAAAGTAGAAAAGAACAGTTGGCGCGGCTGAATAGAACGATGATGTTGATTATGCTTTTCTAAATCTGACGCTTTCCACAACTGGAAGGCCAGCCATACCACATAAACAGCACTGCAAACATGCAGGATATGAATAAAATTCGGCCACACCGGACTACATAAATGAATCAGTAATGCCCACAAATTAATGGCATAAAAATAGCCGAGCAATTTTGCCGGAATAAACAGACTGGTTCTGGCAATGCCTTGTTGATGCGCCGAGCTTGCAAGTAATGCATTGGTTGGACCCGGAATCATCAATACCGCAATCACCGCCAAGACAAAAAGCCAACTCTCGATCATACATACCCGACATTACCCTTAATTAGGGGCACACCTTATATGAAACAGATGAAAAGTGACAAGTATTTCTCGATAAAAAAACATCACCTGATGCGTTTAAAGATTCCATCGAAAAACAACAACCAATTGATATTAATAATATTTACATTGAAACATTTTGCTAATATTTTATCACCTCGCTGTCGGGCACAGCACCTCAACAGCGGCATAAATTGATGAATTATTGAACTTTATTGCGAACAATAATTGGGCAGTTTTTGAATTTTGCCGCCTGAACCACAGCTTCCTGTTCACCCAATAGACGTGCCAATTCAGTGTTTTTGGTATTGGAAGATT
Source organism: Acinetobacter sp. G11 (assembly GCF_049808495.1). Taxonomy (NCBI): domain Bacteria; kingdom Pseudomonadati; phylum Pseudomonadota; class Gammaproteobacteria; order Moraxellales; family Moraxellaceae; genus Acinetobacter; species Acinetobacter sp. G11. Next base: position 15,207 of record NZ_JBNCAT010000041.1, on the reverse strand, counting down.
GTCCCATATTGACTGAAACACTCGGACCAATCCCCCAGCCGCCATGACTGCCCCAACCGCCGCCAACACCGACACCCACACCGACGCCAGTGCGTTTAGGTGCCTGCACACCATTATCGATATATTGCTGAATACGGTTATATTCACTTTGCAACTGCTGGCAATTCAGCGCTTGATACTGGGTCGGAGAAACATAACTCGGTTTCACCGTCGTTGCACAAGCACCCAATAAAACCGTACTTCCCAAAAGGAAGCCTAGATAAATCGTTTTCATGAGAAATCTCAATACTTATATATGCTCAATTTCATTGAACAACGATTGATAGGCTTGCGTCAATTTATGATCAGTTGCCAAATGGATTAAAGGCTGATTTTTAAGATGCGATTCCTTCATTAAAATGGACGGAGGCAACATGCTATCTAATACAGGCAAGCTTTCATCCTTCAGCTGTTGCACCACTTCACGCGGTAATTTGGCCTGTGCCTGGAACTGATTCACCACAATCCCTTCAATTTCCAGACGCTCATTATGGTCATCCTGAGTTTCAATGACATTTTCAATCAGGGTCTGTAAGGCGCGTTTTGAAAATACGTCACAATCAAAAGGAATCAGTACGCGACTGGCTGCAATCAGCGCCGACAAGGTAAAGAAGTTAAAAGCCGGCGGCGTATCGATATACACCCGGTCATATTGCCCTTGCAGTTGCTGCAAGGCATCCCGCAATTTATAAATCTTATGTTTCGACTCCAAGGCATGTGCCAGCGCCCCCAAAGTGGGACTTGCAGGAATCACATCCAGATTTTTAAAAGGAGATTGATGCACATAGCGCTCCAGACCTTTATCCCGGTTCTTCAAAATGGAACCAATGGCATTGCCTAAAAGTCCTTTGCTTTGAGTGGCCCCCAGCACTTCTTCAAAATAGTTTTCAATATTGGGTTCCAGCGCCGGTTTATCCACGGTATAGGTTGCATCATCCCCCAATAGATATTGACTGGAATTGGCTTGTGGGTCGAGATCAATCAGCAAGGTTTTCAACCCCTGATGTGCGCTAATTGCAGCCAGATTGACGGCAATACTGGACTTGCCTACCCCACCTTTTTGATTAAAAACCACACGTATCAGCATTGGAAGCCCCTATCATTTATAGTTATCTATGAATTGCAGTTTAACTCACACGTCTTGGATCTAGAATAATCATGTCTAACAATTAGCCAAAATTCGGCTTAATGATGACTAATCCCATAATGGCGATCAGTGCGACCACTGCAATCATTAAACCTGCACGACGCTGCACCAGTAAAATACTGTCATCTTTTTTATAGGCTTTAATCAAGGAAGAAAATAACACCAGAAACAGGATGATCTTGGCATAAAACCAGGATTGGACTTCAAAATTCTTGATCACTAATGAAGTTAGCCCGGTCAAAACAATAACCGTCATGGCAAGATGTTGCCAGGCGACCAAAAATTTTCGTGCCACCGGATTGGGCTGATTGTCCTTGACTCCAACAAATAAAGTAAAAGCACGTGCAAGGATTGCCCCAATCAATAAGGTCACAGCAATCATATGCACAATTTTTACCGTCAGCTGCATATCCATTGTTTAATCTTCCTTATTATTCTGCTTTGGGCGCATGTGCACATTCAGGACTTGACGTGTCTTGTCCTTGCCATTCTGATGGCACAAAAGCATGAATCGCAAGGGCATGAATACGGCTTGGCGCAAGCAAGTCCCCTGCTGCTGCATAAATTTTTTGATGACGTTGCACTAAACGCAAGCCTTGGAAAATGTCACTGACCACAATCACTTTAAAATGCGATTCTTTACCCGGGAAATAGCCGCCATGACCGGAGGATTCGTTCACTACTTCTAAATGAACCGGTGATAACTCTTGCAGGCGTTGAATCAACTGTTGTTCTAAATTCATCAAGATGCTCCCAAATAGCTCAATCTCTGGCTTCAGTATAGCGTGTTCCGATTCAATCTTCGTGTCTGTCTACCCTATCATTCCTGCATTTCAAGATAAAAATTTCTTTTTAAATCTCAATTTTGTTTATAAAAGCAACAAATTTAAGCAAAATGGTTTTATTTTATGCAATCGACATAAGTTTTTTCACAAAGTTATTGACCCTATTTTTGCATAATGTATTATACATGGCATGCGGGAATAGCTCAGTTGGTAGAGCATAACCTTGCCAAGGTTGGGGTCGGGAGTTCGAGTCTCCTTTCCCGCTCAAAATTTTTTCATTTAGTTTTTTCACTTAAAAAACTTTATAGACTCCGCGGGAATAGCTCAGTTGGTAGAGCATAACCTTGCCAAGGTTGGGGTCGGGAGTTCGAGTCTCCTTTCCCGCTCCAGATTCTAAAAAGCCCTGATCGAAAGATTGGGGCTTTTTATTGTTGATTTTAAACAATATTTTCTTTCCAAACTTAAAATGCTTAAAGCTAGTAAAAAGTTAAGATAGATCACTTGAAAATGGGCTTACGTGACCAAAAGTGCCCTGCAACCATCACATATAGATCAATATATTAAAGATTTTGCATAAATTTTAGTGAACATAGGCTGAGTAATTCTAAAAACTTAAAATACTTCATTCTGGCTTTTATTGAAGTCTTTTTCACTACTTTATAAAAATGGTGACCAAATTTGGTCACCAAAAATATATAATTAAAAAAAAATCTTAAGTTAAAAAATTATTAATTTATGGAATAGTTTTTATTAAAAAACTTATTCTTCCTGCTTGAACTGGACTGCTCCCAGTATCCTAGACACGAGACAGCCTCATTTTGAAGCTGCCTCAAATGCTTCTGGGCTCATTCCTTAACTGACCGGCATTGTGGTAGGTATCGGGCTTTCATCATTCAATTTAGGAAGTGAGCAAATTGCGCAAGACATAGTGCAAGATCCCACCGGCCTTAAAGTATTCCACCTCATTCAAGGTATCAATACGACACAACACTTGAAAATGACTACACGTACCATCGCTATGTTGCACCTCTACATCCAGCATTTGATGCGGATGAATATCATCCGACAAGCCTGAAATTGATAGGGTTTCATGTCCGGTCAGGTTCAATATCTGCCGGTTCTGACCTTCCACAAACTGTAAAGGTAACACCCCCATGCCGACCAGATTGGAACGATGAATCCGCTCAAAACTTTCAGCAATCACCGCTTTCACCCCCAACAGGTTGGTGCCCTTAGCCGCCCAGTCACGTGAAGAACCGGTGCCATATTCTTTCCCGGCAATAATCACGAGTGGGGTTTGTTCTGCCTGATAGCGCATTGCCGCATCATAAATCGAGAGTTTTTCTGCACTTGGAATATGCAGGGTATTGCCCCCCTCCTCGCCACCCAGCATTTCGTTTTTAATGCGGATATTGGCAAAGGTACCTCGCATCATCACTTCATGGTTACCACGACGGGATCCGTAAGAGTTAAAGTCTTTTACATCAACACCCTGTTGCTGCAAATATCGTCCGGCTGGACTATCTTGTTTGATATTGCCCGCTGGGGAAATATGGTCTGTCGTGACTGAATCACCTAATACCGCCAAAATCCGTGCCTGGCTGATCGTCTGAATTGGTTGTAGCGGCTGATCAATTTCTGCAAAAAAGGGAGGATGCCGGATATAGGTGGATTGTTCATCCCAGGCATAGGTTTGACTTTGTGGAATCTGGATCGCTTTCCACTTGGCATCGCCTTCAAATACTTCCGCATATTCTTTATGGAACATCTCGGTATTCACATTCTGCAGTGCGGCATCGATTTCCACCTGTGTCGGCCAGATATCTTTTAAATAAACCGTCTGGCCATCAAAACCCTCACCTATCGGCTCAGTCGTGAGATCAGTTCGAATATTCCCAACCAAACCATAGGCAACCACCAAAGGTGGTGAGGCGAGCCAGTTGGTTTTCACCAGAGGATGCACCCGTCCTTCAAAGTTACGGTTTCCGGAGAGCACTGAAGCTACATTCAAATCAAAACATTGCACAGCTTCTTCAATCACTTCAGGTAAAGGTCCCGAATTACCAATACAGGTAGTGCAACCATAACCCACCAGATTATAACCCAGTTGATTCAAATAAGGCGTCAACCCTGCTGCATCAAGATAATCGCTGACCACTTTGGAACCTGGAGCCAGTGAACTTTTCACCCAGGGTTTTCGCTGCAAACCTTTTTCGATTGCTTTTTTGGCCAATAGCCCTGCTGCCAACATGACACTGGGATTCGAGGTATTGGTACAGGAGGTAATCGCTGAAATCACTACATCGCCATGCTGCAACGGATATTTTTTACCATCAATTACACAAAAAGCATTTTCATGTGGCAGGTTGGCCTGTTTCGCTTCAACAGCCGTACCTCCACCTCCTTCATTTTCCAGACGCTCTTTTTCCTCTTTGACCGGTTTCAAGGTCAGATCCATGAAGGCATGAAAGGTTTTGGGCACTTGCGACAAGAGTACACGATCCTGCGGGCGTTTCGGACCCGCCAGACTGGTTTCTACCGTCGACATATCTAAAGCCAGCGTGTCGGTGAAGACGGGCTCATCCCCCGGATTGCGCCATAATCCTTGCAACTTGCTATAGGCTTCTACCAAGGCAATTCTTTCCGGCTGACGTCCAGTTAAACGTAAATAGGAAAGCGTCACCTCATCAACCGGGAAAAAGCCACAGGTAGCGCCATATTCGGGTGCCATATTGGCAATCGTGGCACGATCCGCCAAGGGTAAATCGGCCAGGCCATCGCCATAAAATTCGACAAATTTTCCAACGACGCCTTTTTGGCGCAGCATCTGGGTAATGGTCAGTACCAGATCAGTTGCGGTAATCCCTTCTTTGAGTTTACCGGTAAGCTTAAAGCCGATCACTTCCGGAATCAGCATGGAGATCGGTTGGCCCAGCATGGCCGCTTCCGCCTCGATACCGCCTACCCCCCAGCCTAACACGCCTAAGCCATTGATCATGGTGGTATGTGAATCGGTACCGACCAAGGTATCAGGAAAGGCAAAGCGCTGACCATCGACCTCATTACTCCAGACCACTTGTGCTAGATATTCCAGATTGACCTGATGGCAAATCCCGGTTCCTGGCGGCACCACGCGAAACTGATTGAGCGCAGCCTGCCCCCAACGTAGAAACTGGTAGCGCTCGCCATTGCGTTGCATCTCAATTGCGACATTCTGCTCAAAAGCTTGCGGGCTGGCAAAGTAATCGACCATAACCGAGTGATCGATGACTAAATCCACCGGTGACAGCGGATTAATTTTTTCCGGGTCACCACCGGCTTTGGCCACTGCGGCACGCATCGCGGCAAGATCAACCACTGCGGGAACACCGGTAAAATCCTGCATCAGCACCCGTGCCGGACGATACTGGATTTCCTGTTCTGAGGTTCGGTTGTTTAGCCACCCTGCCAATGCATGAATATGCTCGGTTTTCACCGTGAGCTGATCTTCGAAACGTAGTAAATTTTCTAGCAAGACTTTTAAAGATTTTGGTAGTCGGGACAGGTCACCTAACTGCACTTGCAATTTAGACAGGTTGAAAATCTGATAGTGTTCTGAACCGACGGTTAATGTTTCTAAAGTATTAAAACTATTGATATTACTATACTTAGCCATCTAGTTTCCCTCCGGCTTGATATGCTATTTTTATGATCACAGTCAACCATTCCTTTACTTACTGTATGCTAACTGCACGGCGGGTTTGTTATTATTTATTATCAGATTGCGCTAAGCAGTTAAATGCAGGGCTGCCAGGAAATTTTGCCAGAGAGTTGCCGACAGTTCAGACCTGGCATTGACAATCTTTCTGCCCATTCCGTAAGGAGATTAAGGTAAATTGAACCGCGTATTTTAACTGTATTTTCAGAGTGTGGTATTTGTAGTTGAATTGGGCTTTGTTGCATAAAGACTCTAAAGATAGAGTTGCCCCAAGTTACTTAAATTTAAGCGACAACTTGGGTACGAAGTCGACCTAATTCTATAAATTTATTTATGGACTGCCACCACTTTCCTTACCAAATACGATTGATCCAATATGAACACATCCAATGACCCCTTACACGGCAAAAAGCTTGCTGACATTTTGAATGAGTTGCTAGATTACTATGGCGGCTTTGAAGGCTTGAGTCGTAAAATTGAAATTAGATGCTTTTGCATAGACCCAAGTGTTAAATCATCATTACGATTCTTGCGGACCACACCATGGGCACGTGAAAAAGTAGAAAGCTTATATTTATACGTCTTACGCCAAAAGGCAAAACAGAAACCGTAGCCCCAAGCAACACCCCTCTCATCATAAAATTATACCAGTCTGTAAAACACCTTTAGATTAAGCATGTGTATGTTGGTTATTATTGTTGATTATCAAAGTAAATTTAGTGACCAAAAATCAAAGTATCCTACCCTACCTTAAATTACACCACACAAAACAAAAACTCTATATAACTGTTATATATAGGATTTATTAAAATACCGATTATGTTATTTAGTGTATTTTATGTTGGTGACTCTTTCCAAGGTTGGGGTTCGGGAGTTCGAGTCTCCTTTCCCGCTCCAGATTCAAAAAGCCCTCATCGAAAGATGGGGGCTTTTTTTATCCCAATAGTATACCCCACCCCATAAATCAGCAGCATTTCGCATAAGCTTGTCATTATTTATGTATTTCAACTGCTTAAAGATTCAGCATAATCGTGGCTTTTTAAAATAAAGTCCCCTTTTCAAGTGTTCAGGCACTGTGTATAACAATGAACCGGGAATGGAAACCGATAAGCATAGGCAAACATCGTAAAAAAACGGTAGACTATGCAACAATCAATGCAAGTAAAATGTCATTTGAGACAAAAAGAAGGTGAAGGTTGATGCCGCTCAATACCGTTGAAGAGCTCGTAGCAGATATCCGTGCAGGAAAAATGGTCATCCTGATGGATGATGAAGACCGTGAAAATGAAGGCGATCTGGTGATTGCTGCGACACACGTACGTCCTGAAGACATCAACTTTATGATCACCCACGCCCGTGGTCTGGTTTGCCTCACATTGAGCCGCGACCGTTGCCAGCAGCTCAATCTTCCGCTCATGGTCGATGCCAACGGCGCACAGCACGGGACTAACTTTACGCTTTCAATTGAGGCTGCCAACGGTATTACCACCGGTATTTCAGCCGCTGAACGTGCACATACCATTCAGACGGCAGTGGCCGCACATGCCAAGCCTGCGGACATTGTACAACCGGGGCATATCTTCCCGCTGATGGCACAGCCAGGCGGCGTATTGCACCGTGCCGGCCATACCGAAGCCGGCTGTGATCTGGCCCGTCTTGCAGGACTCGAACCTGCTTCAGTGATTTGTGAAATCATTAAAGAAGATGGCACCATGGCGCGCCGTCCTGACCTTGAAATTTTTGCCGAAAAGCATGGTTTGAAAATCGGAACGATTGCGGATCTCATTCACTACCGCATGACCAATGAGCAAACGGTTGAACGTCTGGATCAACAAACATTAGATACCGAATACGGTACATTTGAATTGTTCCGTTACCGTGAAATTGGTAATCCGGATATTCATTTAGCCCTGGTCAAAGGTGAGCCTAAACAGGGGGTCACTACCGTTCGCGTACATGGCTTTAGTCCGGCACGTGACTTGCTGAAAATTAACAAGCAAAATGGCGAACCGGCCTGGAATCTCGACAAAGCACTGAAAGAGATCGCATCTAGCGAGCGCGGTGTTTTGGTCTGGATTGGTCAGCGTCATTTACAGGACCTCGGTCCAGCACTGGAAAGCTTGACTACACCTAAGCCATCCAAATCCAATGCTGCATTGTCACAGCAATACCAAACCATTGGTGTCGGTGCCCAGATTTTACGTGATTTAGGGGTTGAGAAAATGAAACTGCTCAGCTCTCCATTACGTTTTAATGCATTATCAGGTTTTAATTTAGAAGTGGTGGAATACGTCGCCGCAAATCAAACAACAGAGAAATAATCGAGGTTGCTATGGCAGTTCGCCGTATTGAAGGTATGTTACATCTCGCGAGCGAAGGCCGTTACGCGATTTTAGTGGGTCGTTTTAATAGTTTTGTTGTCGAACATCTTTTAGAAGGTGCAATTGATACATTGAAACGTCATGGTGTATCAGAGGATAATATTACCGTTGTTCACGCACCTGGTGCCTGGGAACTTCCGGTGGTAGCTAAAAAACTGGCTGCTGCTGATCGTTTTGATGCCATTATTGCGCTTGGCGCAGTGATTCGTGGTAGCACGCCTCACTTCGATTTTGTTGCTGGTGAATGTGCCAAAGGTTTAGGCGTGGTTGGCCTGGACACTGGCTTACCAGTCATTAATGGTGTATTGACTACGGATAGTATTGAACAGGCGATTGAACGCTCGGGTACAAAAGCAGGTAATAAAGGCAGTGAAGCTGCCTTGACTGCAATTGAAATGGTTAACTTGTTAAAGGCTATTTAACGCTATGTCGCAAACACTTCAAGCAACTTATGCAGCAAAACGCAAAGCACGTCGTTTTGCTGTACAAGGAATTTATGAATGGCAGATGAGCCACAATCCGGTACATGAAATTGAAGCACGTACACGTGTGGAAAATGCCATGCACAAAGTGGATCTCGGCTATTATCATGAATTGTTGACTCAAGTGGTTGCCAATCATGAAGCATTGGATGCGCTCTTAATCCCTGTGCTTGACCGCGAAATTGATGCGCTTGACGGCGTTGAACTCGCTACTCTTCGTCTGGGTGCGTATGAATTGAAAGAACATCTTGAAATTCCATATCGCGTTGTTTTGGACGAAGCAATCGAGCTGGCTAAACATTTTGGCGGTGCAGACAGCCATAAATACATCAATGGTGTATTGGATCGTTTAGCAACAACTTTACGTGCAGCAGAAAAGCAACAAACCAACTAAATAAAGTAGATTTGTTGTATGGCTGAGTTCTCGATCATTGATACTTATTTTCATCGGCAGACTTCCACGTCGGTCGATTTAGGTGTTGGTGACGACTCAGCCTTGCTCACCCCTCCTCCTCAGCAACAACTGGTCATCTGTGCCGATACATTGGTTGCCGGACGACATTTTCCCCTAGATACCCATCCGCATGCCATCGGCTGGAAATCTGTCGCGGTGAATCTGTCTGACATTGCCGCAATGGGTGCCAAACCGCACAGCATCTTACTGGCATTGAGCCTACCCCAAATTGATCATGACTGGCTTAAAGGCTTTAGCCAGGGTTTATATGATTGCTGCGATCAATTTGGTGTGAGTTTAATTGGTGGCGATACCACGCAAAGTCCTCATCTCACTATTTCGGTCACCGCGCTTGGCTGGATAGAAACAGGCAAAGCCATCACACGTTCAGGCGCACAAGCCGGCGATTATGTCTGTGTCTCTGGTACAGTCGGTGATGCCGCATTTGCTCTGCACAATTTAGGACATCCGCTACAAAAGCGTCTGGATTATCCAACCCCACGTTGTCAGCTCGGTCAAAAGTTAAAAGGCCTGGCATCCAGCATGATTGATGTGTCTGATGGATTGGCACAAGATTTAGGCCATATCTTAAAAGCTTCAAAGGTAGGGGCAACGCTTGAATTAAATCAGCTGCCGATCAGTCCAGATTTACAAAATTTAACTCAAGAACAGCAATGGCAATATGCCCTCGCGGGTGGCGATGACTATGAGTTATGCTTTACAATAAGCCCGCAAAATTATGAAAAGCTTTTGCAACAACAATTAGATGTCAACATTAGCAAGATTGGACAAATAACCCAACAAACTGAATTAACTTTTGTGCAGAATGGCGTAGATCATTCGCTGCAATTTCATGGATATCAACACTTTGCATAAACCTGCGATTCACTTTAAAGACATGTCCTGGTACAACCGCTTTATCGTTTTTTGCGGTGTCGGATTTGGTTCTGGACTGTTACCCAAAGCGCCAGGCACTTTTGGTTCGGCCTTTGCATTGCTGTTTATTCCTGCCTGGCTTGCAATTGGCTTTATCGTCTCCATTATTGCCATGATTTTAATGTCACTTATTGGCATTTATATTTGCGGGCAAACCGCTAAAGTCATGGGCGTACATGACGATGGCCGCATTGTCTGGGATGAATTTGCTGGACAGTCAATTACGTTTCTGCCCCTGATTTACTTTGCACAAATGAGCTGGCTTTGGGTGCTGATTGGATTTGCCCTGTTCCGCTTATTCGATGTCTGGAAACCCTGGCCTATTCGTGTCATCGACCGTCAAGTCGGTGGCGGTTTCGGCATTATGTTTGACGATATTATTGCCGGCATTTGGGCCGCAATCTGTATTCTCGTGTACCTCAACATTTCAATGGCTTAAGCCAAGTTTTTAAGGTGTATTATGTCAACTTCTGTGATTATTCTTGCTGCCGGTAAAGGAACTCGAATGCGTTCGAGCTTACCCAAAGTATTGCAGCCGCTCGCAGGACGCCCTCTACTCGGTCATGTCATTGAAACTGCTAAAAAATTAAATGCCAAAAATATTATTACCATTTTTGGACACGGCGGTAATTTAGTTCAACAAGCCTTTGCACATGAAAATGTACAGTGGGTGGAACAAGCCGAACAGCTGGGTACAGGCCATGCGGTTAAAGTGACTTTACCGGTACTTCCTACCGATGGCGTTTCACTGATCCTTTCCGGTGATGTACCTTGCATTAGTCGAGACACCCTGGAAAAGCTGCTGGCTGTTTCACGTGAAACAGGAATTGGTCTGGTGACATTAACCCTGGCCGATGCCACCGGTTATGGCCGTATCGTACGTGAAAACAATAAAATTCAAGCCATTGTCGAGCATAAAGATGCCAGCGATGCACAGCGTCAAATCAAGGAAATCAATACCGGTATTTACTGTGTCAGCAATGCCAAACTGCATCAATGGTTACCCAAATTAAGCAACAACAATGTCCAAGGTGAATATTACCTGACGGACATTGTGGCCATGGCGATTGCCGATGGTCTTGAAGTGGCTTCCGTTGAGCCGGAACGTGCCTTCGAAGTGGAAGGCGTGAATGACCGGATTCAGCTGGCCGCTTTGGAACGTGAATTCCAGGCCTATCAGGCCAAGCTTCTGATGCAGCAAGGCGTGCATATCATTGATCCAAGCCGTTTTGACCTGCGTGGCAAGCTTACAGTCGGTCAAGATGTTCGTATTGATATCAACGTGATTATCGAAGGTGACTGCGAACTGGGCAACAATGTTGAAATTGGTGCGGGCTGCGTGATTAAGAATACCAAGATTGCTTCCGGTACCAAGGTCCAGCCCTACAGTATTTTCGACAATGCCGTGGTCGGTGAGGATACGCAAATTGGACCCTTTGCCCGTCTACGCCCAGGTGCCAAGCTTGCCAATGATGTGCATATTGGCAACTTTGTCGAAGTGAAAAATTCAACGATTGGCCTCGGCTCCAAAGCCAATCACTTTACCTATTTAGGTGATGCCGAAGTCGGCGCAGGTTCAAATATTGGTGCCGGTACCATTACCTGCAATTATGATGGGGCCAATAAATTTAAAACCATTATTGGTGATTCAGCCTTTATCGGCTCGAACAGTTCCCTGGTTGCCCCAGTCAGTATTGGCAATGGTGCAACTGTCGGCGCTGGCTCAGTCATCACACGCGATGTAGCAGAAAATAGTTTGGCCTTTGAACGATCTAAACAAGTGGCTAAAGAAAACTATCAACGCCCCCAAAAACTGAAAAAATAAGAGGATTATAAATATGTGTGGAATTGTCGGTGGCGTTGCAGAACGTAATATTAGCAATATTTTAATTGAAGGCCTGAAGCGCCTTGAATACCGTGGCTATGATTCAGCGGGTGTTGCGCTGATCAATGGTGGTCATGTCCTGCGCGAACGCCGTGTAGGTAAAGTGATCAATCTGGAACAGGCGGTAAGTGAATCGAATATCGAAGGTTCACTGGGGATTGCCCATACCCGTTGGGCAACCCATGGTAAACCGACTGAAAATAATGCCCATCCGCATGTTTCTGGTACGGTAGCTGTGGTGCATAACGGCATTATCGAAAACTATCAAGAACTGAAAGACGATCTTGAAGCCCTGGGCTATGTGTTTACTTCACAAACGGATACCGAAGTTGTCGCACATCTGGTCAATGATGCATTGAAATCAACCTCTAGCCTTCTAGAAGCGGTTCAGCAGGTTGTTCCCCAGCTCAAAGGGGCTTATGCACTGGGTATCGTGCATACCGATCATCCGAATGAACTGATTACCGTTCGTGAAGGTTCACCTCTGGTCATTGGCGTCGGGATTGGCGAGAACTTTATCAGTTCGGATCAATTGGCCCTGCTGCCAATTACCAACCGTTTTATTTACCTGGAAGAAGGTGATATTGCACGTTTAACCCGCAACAGCATTGAAGTGTTTGTGGATGGGCAATTGGTGAACCGTCCAGTAAAAGAGCTGGATGCCACCGTCAGTAATGCATCTAAAGGTGAATATAAACACTATATGCTCAAAGAAATTTATGAGCAGCCTGAAGCGATTCAGCAAACCATTTCCCAAGCCTTGAATGGCAACGATTTGCGCGAAGATTTCTTGCAAAATGCGGTGGGCGATTTTGAAAATATTCAACAGGTACAAATTATTGCCTGCGGGACCAGTTACCATGCCGGCATGATTGCAAAATACTGGTTTGAGCAGCTGATTGACCTGCCTTGCCAGGTGGAAATTGCCAGCGAATTCCGTTACCGCACGCCTGTGATTGTCAATAACACACTGTATGTCTGTATTTCTCAATCCGGTGAAACTGCCGATACTTTGGCTGCGCTGCGTGATACCCAAAAACGCGCTGCTGCAAAAAGTTTAAACATTACTACCATGACCATTTGTAATGTGGCTACTTCTTCAATGGTGCGTGAAACCAATTATAGCCTGCTAACCCTGGCCGGACCTGAAATTGGCGTTGCGTCAACCAAAGCATTTACCACGCAGCTTGCCGCACTCATGTTGTTGGTACTGAAGATTGGTCAAGTGAAGCAAAGCATCTCGGCTGAACAAATTACTGCCATTACCACTGATTTATGGCATACGCCTAAAGTCATCCTAGATACCCTACAGCAAGATAAAGACATTCTGCATTTATCTGAGCTGTTTGTAGAAAAACAGCACTGCCTGTTTTTAGGCCGTGGTACCGAGTTCCCAATTGCTCTTGAAGGCGCATTAAAACTGAAAGAAATTTCATATATTCATGCCGAAGGTTATGCAGCAGGTGAACTGAAACATGGTCCATTGGCACTGGTAGACAATGACATGCCGGTGGTGATTCTGGCTCCGCAAGACGACATGCTCGACAAGCTCAAATCCAATATGGAAGAAGTTCAGGCCCGTGGTGGCGAACTGTTTGTCTTTGCCGACGAAAACAGCGGCATTAAAGGCAAAGACCGTCAGCATGTGGTTCATGTGCCAAGTATCAGTCCGATTCTTGCGCCAATTGTTTACAGTATTCCTGTGCAGCTGCTGTCCTACCATGTGGCTGTCTTGCGTGGAACGGATGTCGATCAGCCGCGTAACCTGGCAAAATCGGTCACGGTGGAATAATAAATTTTGATATAAGGCTGGGTAACCGGCCTTTTTCTTGCAAAGGAAAGAGTAAAAGAATATGACCCTGAGTTGTTTTAAAGCCTACGATATTCGTGGAAAATTGGGTGAAGAATTAAATGAAGATATCGCCTATAAAATTGGCCGGGCTTATGGACAGATCTATCAACCTAAAACAGTGGTCATTGGTTGTGACATTCGTCTCAGCAGTGAAAGCCTGAAACAGGCCACTATTCGCGGTTTAAATGATGCAGGTGTCAAGGTACTCGATTTAGGCATAACGGGAACGGAAGAAGTCTACTTTGCTGCCTTCCACCTGGATGTTCAAGGCGGCATTGAAGTGACTGCCAGTCATAATCCGATGGATTACAACGGCATGAAACTGGTGCGTGAAAATGCCCGCCCAATCAGTGCAGATACCGGTCTAAAAGACATTCAGCTTTTGGCAGAATCAGAGGTCTTTAAAGAGGTTGAGCAAAAAGGGACGACCGAAAAATATAATATCCTGCCTGAATTTGTAGATCACCTCATGACTTACATCGAACCTTGCAAGATCGCACCGATGAAACTGGTGGTAAATGCGGGTAATGGTGCAGCAGGTCATGTAATTGATGCGATTGAAGAAAAATTCAAGGTTCTGAATGTACCGGTAGAATTTATTAAAATTCATCATGAGGCTGATGGCACCTTCCCGAATGGCATTCCCAACCCGCTGCTGGTTGAAAACCGGGATAGCACGCGTCAAGCCGTCATTGAGCATGGAGCGGATATGGGCTTGGCCTGGGATGGCGACTTTGACCGTTGCTTCCTGTTTGATGAAAAAGGCCAGTTCATTGAAGGCTATTATATTGTGGGTTTATTGGCACAAGCGTTCTTGCTGAAACAGTCGGGTGAGAAAATTGTGCATGACCCGCGCCTGGTCTGGAATACCTTTGACATTGTTGAACAATACCAGGGTGAAGCGATCCAGTCTAAATCAGGCCATTCTTTCATTAAAGAAAAAATGCGCGAGCATAATGCCGTATATGGCGGAGAAATGTCTGCACACCATTATTTCCGTGACTTTGCCTATTGCGATAGCGGCATGATTCCATGGCTGTTAGCGGTGTCAGTATTGTCTGAAACCAAAAAACCGTTGTCCGCCCTGGTAGAAGAAATGATTGCAAAATTCCCATGTTCAGGCGAAATCAACTTCAAAGTGGCAGATACCCAAACGACCATTCAAAAGATTTTTGATCACTATGCCGATCAAAATCCAGTCATTGATCGAACAGACGGTGTGAGCCTGGATTTTGGCGCATGGCGTTTAAACGTACGCGCTTCCAATACCGAGCCATTACTGCGCTTAAATATTGAAAGCCGTGCAGATAGAAATCCTGAACCGTTACAGGATTATGTCGATGAATTGACCTTGCTAATCCAAGGCAATCATTAAAAATAAGATGGCAATCGCCTGGTATTGCATCTTATAAAAAGAGCTCAATTTGAGCTCTTTTTATGAATAGCCACTAATTTTGTAGACACCTTTTAGTTAGATAAAATGGCTAATTAACGAGGTGCTTATGAGCAGTAAACGATATCCTGAAGAATTCAAAATTGAAGCAGTAAA